>NZ_JBMVQP010000019.1:0-68598 GCF_050522425.1 Myroides sp. C6-3
GGTTTACCAGAATTCAACGGATGTCCTGATACAGACGGAGATGGTATTCCTGATCATTTAGATGAGTGTCCAGATGTTCCTGGTTTAGCTGAGTTCAACGGATGTCCTGATACAGACGGAGACGGGGTGCCAGATCATAAAGACGAATGTCCAGAAGTTCCTGGTCCAAAAGAAAACAACGGTTGTCCTTGGCCAGATAGAGATGGAGACGGAGTGCCTGATCATTTAGACAACTGTCCAGATGTTCCTGGTCCTGCTTCAAACAATGGATGTCCAGAAATTAAAGAAGAGCAAGTTAAACAATTGAACGAGTACGGAAAAACAATTTTATTCCACACTGGTAAGTTTACATTCCAAGATGCTTCTTATGCGGTGTTAGATAACATCGTTAAAATTATGAAAGAATTCCCTACTGCTAAATTCCACATCGCTGGATATACAGACAGTACTGGTTCTGACAAAGTAAATATTCCATTATCTGACAATAGAGCGAATGCAGTTAAAGTTTATTTAATTGAGAAAGGTGTTGACGCGAACAGATTAACTTCTAAAGGTTATGGTTCTGAAAACCCAATCGCTTCTAACAAAACAGTTAAAGGACGTGAGTTAAACAGACGTGTTGAAATTCAATTACAAAAATAATTGAACGAAATAATCACAAGATAGAAAAGGGCTTCGAGTAATCGAAGCCCTTTTTTTATTACCTTTAGTCACATGAGTCAACAGCGTTTTTTACATCAGTTAAGTGAAGAAATAAAGAAAGATTTTCCTTCTTCTATGGATGATTTGGTTGTGGTATTACCCAATAAAAGAGCGAAGGTTTTTTTGCTTGAGCAATTGAAACAATTTTATGAGCACAGTGTTTTCGCGCCTAGTATTATAAGTGTAGAAGAGCTAGTTCAGGATATCGCCCAACTCAGAGGGATTGATGCGATCGAACTCTTATTTGAGTTTTACCATGTTTACAAAGATCTTGTAGGGGATAAAGCAGAAGATTTTGATTATTTTGTTAATTGGGCAAGGATGTTATTGCAAGATTTTAATGAAGTCGATCGTTATCTGTTAAATCCTCAGCACGTTTTTAGTTACTTGAAAGATATTGAAGATATTAACCATTGGGCAGTAAATGTGGATCAACACACAGATTTGATCAAGAATTATCTGCATTTTTGGGAACAGATACCGCTTTATTATGGTGCGCTTTACACCTATTTGAAAGAAAAAAAAATAGGTTATCAAGGGATGATTTATCGCGAGGCGGTTGCTCAGCACCAAGCTTTTTTAAAGGACAATCCGAAGCAGTATTATTTTGCTGGGTTCAATGCGTTAAATGCTGCTGAAGAAGTAATTATACAGCATTTTTTAGTAGAAAAAAGAGCGCGTGTTTTTTGGGATATTGATGAGGTGTTTCTTTTAGATCCGTATCATGATGCGGGGTTGTTTTTAAGGCGAATAAAGCAGAAGTGGCCTTATTATCAGAATCATCCATTTGAGTGGATTTCTACTCGTTTTTCTGAAGAAAAGAAGATTGAAATTATTCAAACGCCGAAAAGTGTTGGACAGGCAAAAATTGTAGGTGCTGTGATTGATCAAGCTTTGGCCGAGGGACAAGCTTTAGATCAAATTGCTGTGGTGTTAGGGGATGAAAATTTATTGCAACCTGTTTTATACGGTCTTCCTGAATCAGTGAGTAGCTTGAATATTACAATGGGATATAGCGGAAACAGTAGTCCTGTACAGCTGTTTTTGAACAAAATTTTTAAGATGCATTTAGCGGCTGTTCGCCGCGGCGGGAAACAGTATGTATTCTATTATAGAGATGTATTGGAAGTATTGACCAGCCCTGTGATGGAAGGATTATTTGAGGTAGATGAGGTAGTTGCTGAAATTCAGAAAAAAAACCTGACATTTTTCTCTTTTGATCGCTTCGAGCCTTGGGTAAAGGCAAATGATACAGAAGCTAAGAAATTGGTTTTTGCGGCTTGGAAAGACAAAGAACCTGCGGAGATCTTAAAACGATTAATTGCTTTGGTTATTAGGGTAAAGAATAAATTAGCCGTGGATAGTCAGCAAAATCGATTGATGAAAACGTTTTTGTTTACAACATACAACCTGTTGAATCGCTTGTTGTCTTATTGTGAGAAATATCCATTTATTCACTCCATTGAATTGTTACATGTGCTGTATAAGCAAATTATGGACATGAGTGAAGTTTCTTTTGAAGGAGATCCTTTAGAAGGGTTGCAGATTATGGGTATTTTAGAAAGCAGGGTGCTGGACTTTGAAACGGTTATTCTCACCTCTGTGAATGAAGGTAAGTTTCCTTCTGGAAAAAGCCAGAATTCTTTTATCCCCTATGACGTGAAAAGAGAGTTGGGTTTGCCAACGTACAAGGAAAAAGATGCAATTTATAGCTTCCACTTCTATCATTTGTTGTTGAGGGCCAAACAGGTGTATTTAATTTATAATTCCCAAGCGGAAGGAATAGATGCGGGAGAGAAAAGTAGATTTTTAGCTCAGCTAGAGATGGAAACCCAACCCGCACATCAGCTGAAAAATGTTACCTATTCTGCATATTTACCAGATAAGGCATATGAGCCCATTGCCATTGGGAAGTCGACGGAATTAGCCGCTAAGTTAAAGCATATTGCCACAGTTAAAGGATTTTCGCCTTCTGCTTTAACGACGTATTTGCGCAATCCATTGCAATTTTATATTCAGCAGGTTTTGCGTATTCGAGAAGTAGAAGAGGTGGAGGAAAGTGTAGCTTTAAATACGTTGGGAACGATTATTCACAATGCCCTAGAGAATTTATACCAACCTTATGTTGGGAAAGTGCTAGATGTTGCAATGATCAAAGCCATTCAGAAGGAAGCAGATCAAGAAGTACAGACGCAGTTTGAAGAGATTTACAACAGCGATAAAGAGAAAATGGGGAAAAACTTACTTGCCTTTGAGGTTGCTAAACGCAATGTATATCACTTCTTGAGGGAAGAGCTAAAAGGATTAGAGCAAGGAGATCAGGTAGAGCTATTAGCTTTAGAAACGAGGTTAGAACACGAGTTAGTCGATAGTCGTTTACCCTATCCAATTAAGTTGTTTGGTTTTGTGGATCGCATTGAAAATCGAAACGGAAAAATTCGCGTTATTGATTACAAGACAGGGAAAGTTGAATCGAATCAGGTAAAACTTTCGCAATGGGACGGATTGACGACACAATTGAAAAATGATAAAATTATACAGCTGTTGTGTTATGCCTTGATGTATGCCGAACAACACCATCTACAGACCCTTGAGGCGGGGATTTATTCTTTTAAAAACAGAAGAGAAGGGTTCTTATTTTTTGGTGTTCGAGAAGGTAGAACGGTGGATCACAATATTACACCAACCGTATTAGAGGCGTTTAGGGAAGAGTTGGTACAGCTTATTTTGGCTATTCTAGACCCAGAGGTAGACTTTGTCGAGACGATATAAAAAAGCGAGAAACAAGGTTCTCGCTTTTTTTAGGGGAGTACATCAATTTTTTATCCATTGAGTAAGGAGTTGTTTCAACGCCTCCTTTTGTTCTATATGAAGCATATGACCACCGTCTAGTGAATATACAGTAGCATTAGTGCCTGTTGCTTGCTCTATTGTTTCTTCATAGGGCATAACGGGATCCTCCTTGCCGAGTACGAAAGCAATACGATAGGGGGCAAAATGCAGAAGTACCTCTCTGTCAATTCGAGATTTCATTCCTTCTAATGCAGCGATAACTCCTTGTGTCGGCGTTTTCAACGCTTCTTCTCTGTTGTGGTCAATCTCTCGCTGAAGTAGAGGTCTGAGGTGGTCTGCAAAGAGATTGTTTATTGCCATCGTGATAAATAAAGTTGCATTTTTCTTGATTAATTCAATCGCTCGAACTCTATTTTGTTTGCGTTCAGGGCTATCCGCACGCGCTGTTGAATTGACTAGGAGGATGCTTTTAACTAAATCGGGATATAGTTCTGCAAAGGCGAGCGAAACATATCCACCCATAGAGTGACCGATCAGTGTCACTTTTTTTAGTTTGAGATGGGAAACAACGGCAAATACAGCATCAGCCATGTCTTCCATAGTATGGATGTAGCCCAAGCAGTCGGTTTGCCCATGTCCTAAAAGATCAATACTGATGACGCGGTGCTTAGAAGAAAAATGCGCCATATAATCCGTCCACATCTTGGCATTTTCTAAAAAGCCATGTAAAAAGATCAAGGTGTTTCCTTTGCCGCTGTCATAGTAATTGACGTGAATGTTTTTATATATGAGCGATTTTTGAATCATTATTGGTGTTTTGTTGAGGGGCAAAAGTACAGGAAGCAAGGCGAAAAACAAACTTTCTCCGGTATAAATACGCGGTTTGGCGATGGTTTTTTAATTTTTATTTATTCTAAATTACTGAAATAAAAGTATCTTTGAAGCGGATAAAAACACAGTAGATATGAAATATTTGTATACCCTATTATTCGCTTTCGTTTTGAGTACTGCTTTTGCTGGAGACGGGCAACCTTACCAAATTTACAATGCAAAAGGAAAAAAGGTTACGTATAAAGAAATGATTAAACAACTCGGTAAATCGGAGGTTGTTTTATTTGGCGAATACCACAACAATTCATTAGGACATTGGTTACAGTTAAAAGTGACGGAAAGTTTAGGGCAACAACACGCTTTGATTTTAGGAGCGGAGATGTTTGAGTCGGATAATCAGCAAGGATTGACGGATTATGTAAAGGCGAAGATCAATGAAGAGGAGTTTGCAACAGAAGTGCGCTTATGGAACAATTACAAAGGAGATTATCGTCCGTTGGTTGAATACGCTAAAGCGAATCAGCTGCCGTTTATAGCAACCAATGTGCCACGTCGTTATGCGAGTATGTTATTTAAGGGCGGAATAGAGGCGTTAGACACGTTGAAGGTTGAAGAAAAAGCGTGGATCGCTCCTTTGCCTTTTCCGTATGATCCTGAATTGCCAGGCTATAAAGAGATGTTAACCATGTTTGAGGCGGAACACGTTAATGAGAATTTGCCAAAAGCACAAGCGATTAAAGATGCCACGATGGCACACTTTATTCAGCGTAACTTCGAAGAGGGAAAACTTTTCGTGCATTACAATGGCTCTTATCACAGCAACAAGTATGAAGGGATTGTTTGGTATCTGAAAAGCTATGCTCCGCAGCTGAAAGTAGCCACGATTACCATGGTAGAGGCGGAGAATGTGGGGAATTTCGAAAAACTCAATCAAGGATTGGCCGACTTTATTCTTGTTATTGATGCGAATATTCTAAAATCGTTTTAGAATCTTGTCGAATAATTGACTATTTAGTCTTAAATCTAGTTTAGGAATACTTTTTTTTTAAGTAAAATAACGCAAAAATAATTGTTTATACTCAATATAAATAAACGCTTATGCATTGTGGATAACGTTAATTAGGTGTATTTTTGAGAGATTTTTTCAAGAAAAACAATTAAAATTACATTATGGCAAAATCTGCACTTTTAAAGTCATCCATTGCAAAGAAATATTGGATGGCTCTTACAGGGTTATTTTTATGCTTGTTTTTAGTTGGTCACTTGGTAGGGAATCTTCAGTTGATTTTTGGGGATGCGTCAAAATTCAATGAGTATGCCTTATTCATGACAACTAATCCAGCTGTAAAAGTATTATCTTATTTAACGTATATATCAATCCTTTTCCACGCGATTGATGGTATAGTTCTAACTGTTCAAAACAAAAAAGCTCGTCCGATCGGATACGCGAAAAACAATGCTGCAGCAAACAGCAAATGGTCTTCTCGTAATATGGCGGTATTGGGAACTTTATTGTTAGTTTTCATCGTAACACACATGGCGAATTTCTGGGCGAAAATGCATTTTGCTGAAATGCCATTACAGACGATTGAAGTTACAATTGAGGGTCAAGAAGAGCCTGTTCATATTTACAAGACAGTTCAGGAGCAGCCTATTGACGTTAGAGCGGTTGAAATGGGACAGTTAGAAATTAAAGGAACTTCTTTCTACCAAAAAGGGACCGATTTAAAACTTGCAGATGGTTACAAAGATTTACATAAAATCACAATTGAGTTTTTCAAAGATCCTTCTACAGGATTGATCAGCACAATTTTATATGTAATCGCAATGATTGTTCTTGGATTCCATTTATCTCATGGTTTTGCAAGCGCATTCCAATCTTTAGGGATAAATAATCCAAAGTATAACTGTTTGATTAAAGGCATTGGCTACGTATTTGCATATTTAGTTCCTGCTTTGTTTGCAATCATTCCATTATACATTCACTTTATTAAATAGTCCTAAAGAAATTGATTATGAAATTAGATTCTAAGATACCTCAAGGACCAATCGATAAGAAATGGTCTGATTATAAAAATCACATTAAATTAGTTAACCCAGCGAATAAACGTAACATTGATGTTATTGTTGTTGGTACGGGATTAGCTGGTGGATCTGCTGCTGCTACATTAGCAGAGTTAGGTTATAATGTAAAAGCATTTTGTTATCAAGATTCACCTCGTCGTGCGCACTCAATTGCAGCACAAGGAGGGATCAACGCTGCTAAAAACTACCAAGGAGATGGTGACTCTATCCACAGATTGTTCTACGATACTGTAAAAGGGGGAGATTACCGCGCTCGTGAAGCAAACGTACACCGTTTGTCTGAAGTTTCAGCGAATATTATTGACCAATGTGTGGCTCAAGGTGTGCCTTTAGCACGTGAGTACGGCGGTTTATTAGACAACCGTTCTTTCGGGGGAACTCAAGTTTCTCGTACATTCTATGCTAAAGGACAAACAGGACAACAGTTATTATTAGGTGCTTATTCTGCCATGAACCGTCAAATTGGTCGTGGAAAGATCCAAATGTACAACCGTCATGAGATGCTAGATTTAGTATTAGTTGATGGAAAAGCAAGAGGGATTATCGCTCGTAACCTAATTAACGGGGAGATTGAACGTCATTCAGGACACGCTGTAGTGATCGCTACTGGTGGTTATGGAAACGTATTCTTCTTGTCTACCAATGCAATGGGTTCTAACGTTACTGCTGCTTGGAAAGCACACAAACGTGGAGCATTCTTTGCTAACCCTTGTTTTACACAAATTCACCCAACTTGTATTCCTGTTACAGGAGACCACCAATCAAAATTAACGTTGATGTCGGAGTCTTTGCGTAATGACGGACGTATTTGGGTTCCAAAGAAAATGGAAGATGCAGTTGCAATTAGAGAAGGAAAATTAAAACCAACTCAAATTGCAGAAGAAGATAGAGATTACTACTTAGAAAGAAGATATCCATCATTCGGAAACTTAGTACCTCGTGACGTTGCGTCTCGTGCGGCTAAAGAAAGATGTGATGCTGGATATGGAGTTAACGCTACAGGAGAAGCTGTTTACTTAGATTTCGCTTCAGCGATTGAGCGTTATGGTAAAGAACAAGCGCGTATTCAACACTTAGATGAAAACGACGCAAAATTAGTGTACAAATTAGGTAGAGACGTTGTAGAGAATAAATACGGAAACTTATTCCAAATGTATGAGAAAATCGTTGATGAGGATCCATACACAACGCCAATGATGATTTACCCAGCAGTTCACTACACGATGGGTGGTGTATGGGTAGATTACAACTTAATGTCTACAATCGAAGGATGTTATGTAATTGGTGAAGCTAACTTCTCAGATCACGGAGCTAACCGTTTAGGAGCTTCTGCTTTGATGCAAGGATTAGCGGATGGATATTTCGTATTACCATATACAATCGGGGATTACTTAGCTGATGATATTCGTACAGGTGCTATTCCTACAGACTTACCAGAATTCGTTGCTGCGGAGAAAAATGTACAAGATATGATCGATCACTTAATGAATAATAAGGGATCACATTCGGTAGATTACTTCCACAAGAAGTTAGGTAAAATTATGTGGGATAAAGTAGGTATGGCTCGTAATGCACAAGGTCTAAACGAAGCAATGGACGAAATTGCTGCATTGAGAGAGGAATTCTACAAAGACGTGAAAGTTTCTGGAACTGCAGATAGCTTTAACCAAGAGTTAGAAAAAGCGCTTAGAGTTGCTGACTTCCTAGAGTTAGGTGAATTATTCGCTAAAGATGCTTTACACCGTGAAGAATCTTGTGGAGGACATTTCCGCGAAGAACACCAAACTGAAGAAGGAGAAGCGCAACGTGATGATGAAAACTTTGCTTATGCTGCTGCATGGGAGTACAAAGGAAATCCTAGAGATGCTGTTCTACACAAAGAAGAGTTGGTGTATGAAAACATTAAGTTGGTAACTCGTAGTTATAAATAATATTGAGGTATTGATTCTTGAATCATATCTTGTTGTAAAAATTCGATGCAGATGAATCTTACATTAAAAATATGGCGTCAAAAAAACGCTAAAGAACAAGGGAAAATAGTTGAATATAAAATCAATAATGTTTCTCCTGATATGTCTTTCTTAGAAATGCTTGATGTTTTAAACAACGAGCTAATTGAGAAAGGGGATGATCCCGTAGCATTTGACCACGACTGTCGTGAAGGTATTTGTGGAATGTGTTCATTGTTTATTAATGGACAAGCACACGGACCAGATAAAGGAGTTACAACTTGTCAATTACACATGAGAAAGTTTAAAGATGGTGATACGATTTATATCGAACCATTCAGAGCGAAAGCTTTTCCTGTAATTAAAGACTTAGTTGTAGATCGTACGGCTTTTGATAAAATTCAACACGCAGGAGGATTTATTTCGGTAAATACTTCAGGTAATACACAAGACGCTAATGCTATTCCTATTCCTAAACACGATGCTGACCGTTCTTTTGACGCAGCAACTTGTATTGGATGTGGAGCATGTGTAGCAACGTGTAAAAACTCTTCTGCTATGTTATTCGTTTCTGCAAAAGTTTCTCAGTTTGCTTTGTTGCCACAAGGTAAAGTAGAAGCAGCAGACCGTGTAATGAACATGGTAGCTGAGATGGATGCTTTAGGCTTCGGTAACTGTACAAATACAGGTGCTTGTGAGGTTGAATGTCCAAAAGGTATTTCTCTAGAGAATATTGCTCGTATGAACAGAGAGTACTTAAAAGCGGCCTTATAGAGGATTTTAATATTTTTTTGAAAAAGGAAAAAGCAGAACCCATGGTTCTGCTTTTTTTTGTTTTTATATTGGATGATATTAACTTATATTTGGCAACTATTAACAAAACTTTCACTAATGATAAAAAACCTCTTACTAACAATTATCCTGCTATGTACTTCATTTGTCTCTTACGGACAACTTGGTTTCGCAGCAACCGATGTGAATTATGGAAAAACGGTTCTCACATTCAAAAATGGGTCTAAAGAAACAGGAACAATAAGGGAGAAATTCACGTTGTTTGGTTCTCAATATGACGATCCTTATGAATTTAAATTTAAGACCGACGGTGCAAAAGACTATCGTCCTGTTTCCTCTAGAGATATAGTCTCAGTAGAGGTTTTTAATAAAAAAGATGAAACTAAATCCGTTGTATACTATCCTATTCGAGTTCGAAAATTTGCTAAGAAATATGAGTTCTCAGATCGCTATGTTGTGGATTTCTTTTCGTTGAATAAGTATAAGGATGTGCCTTTCTCTATGCTTCTAGTTGTTGCTAATGGGAGATTGATTCTTACCAATTATTATTTTCCTGTAGCCAATACGGATTACTTTTTCTTGTTCAATGGCGGGTATCGTAGAACAGACCGCGAGACTGCTAGACATATGATGCTACTGGATAAGGACTGCAAGGCTTTTCATGCGTATTTACAAGAGAATTATATTGATTCAAAAAAGTATAAGGAAGAGTACCAGCAAGCATTGAAAGAATTTAAAGCAACGAAGAAGGAGTATATAGCTAAACGTAGGGAAGAAGGATATTCTAAACACTGGGCTAAAATAGAATACAAAGGCGAAATGGATTTCGTGTTCTTTAAGCAAATATTAGCCAAGTACAGTGAGCTTTGTACACATGAAAATCATGAATAGTTTAGTATAACTGATACAGGGGGGTGTTGTTTGTTGGCACAATTAACCTCCAACAATCAACAGTCAACAAAGAAATTTCGTATTTTTGAAAGACTTAAAACGAACGTATGAAAATAGCCTTGATTCAAGCCCCTTTAGCTTGGGAAGATGTACAGCAAAATACAGCGTATTTTAAAGATCAATTACATCAGATTGAACGCGGAACCGATTTGGTTGTTCTGCCAGAAATGTTTGCCTCAGGCTTTACCATGCACCCTGAACGCGTTTTCATGACGATGCAAGATAAGTTTATCGAAGAATTGCAATCGTGCTGTAAATCGCTTGATTTCGCCTTAACAGGTAGTCTTGTTATCAAGGAGGACAACCTATATTACAATCGCTTGTTCTTTATTTGGCCCACAGGTGAATGTAAAACCTATGACAAGCGACATTTATTCACGCTTGCAGGGGAAGAAAAGGTGTATGCAGCAGGAAGAAGTCGCTTAGTTGTTGAATATAGGGGGTGGAATATCTGCCCTTTAGTATGTTATGATTTGCGTTTTCCAGCTTTTGCTCGAAATATCGGTGGAACATATGATCTATTGCTATATGTTGCTAGTTGGCCAGATCAGCGTATTTACGCTTGGGATTCACTCCTAAAAGCGCGTGCTATTGAAAATATGAGCTATGTCGTCGGAGTAAATCGCTGTGGAGAAGATCAAAATGACAATCAATACACCGGGCATTCTCAGGTCATTGACTATATGGGACAGTACCTTGTCGAGCCGCTTAAAGGGGAACAAGTACAATATGTTATCTTGGATAAAACAACACAAGATAAAGCGCGAAATCGCTTTGCATTTCTGAAAGATGCTGACGATTTTGACTTGAAGTAAATGTGTCCTATGAATTCTTGGACAGCACAAATAAAAGAAAGCTACCCATTTAGGTAGCTTTTTTATAGCATTACTTTCTTGTGAAAGAGTCTTTGGATTTCCCGTTAATTAGGTTTAAAGTAGTACCATCAACCACTTCAAATAGGTAAGATACTGTATCAATACTTGATGTACCATTACCAATGCTCTCTTGCTCCAAGAATAATTTATCTCCTTCTACCCACCACTTTTTCGTTTGAAGTGTAGCCCTATTAATTGAAGCTGCTGTTCCGTCTTCTTTTAATTCGAAACCTTGTACTTCTTTGTCATTAATAGGGTTTGGTTGTGTCCAGGAAGCAACTAATTCTTTTGTGTCTACTGCTTGAGGTGTTGTTGTTTCCTCTACTACTTCTGTAGTTGTTGTTTCTTCAACAGGAACTTCTTTTGGTTGTTTACAAGAAGCGAAAGCAAGAGCTAAAAATGCAAGAGCTAAAGTCATTTTTGTTAATCTCATTGTAGATTAGATTTAAATTTTGATCGATCAAATGTAGAACAGGAAAGTGTAAAAAAATCTTTTTAGTAATAATTTAAATAAGCTTATAATTTGCTATTAATTAATATGTTGTGTGGTTTTGTTTGAACAGTTTTACGCGCTTTAGTTAATTATTTCGTTCAGAGTTTCTTGGTTATTCGCTGGGAGAGTAAAAATTGATTTATATAAGGTATTTCCTCTTGTGTGGCAGCATAAAAATCACTCCTTTTAGTGATTTTTCTACTATTTTAAAAAACAGATGCCTTTATGGGGTTATTTTTCATTAATTTTGGTAATTAACCTCTTTTTTTTATTTAAAAATGGCGTTAAAGAAGAGATAATTTAAACTAAAGTTGAAGTCGTATGATGTTTACCCTTTTTCTCCTGGTCGTGGTCTTGGTTGTTTTAGTACTGAGCCTGATGAATAAGTTTGACAAGATGCGCACGCAGTTAGATCAAGTTAATCGACGTACGGTTACCTTATCGCAGGTTCTACAGGAAATACAGCAAAAGATCAATGCGCTGAAAGGGTCGGATCTGGCTTCGTCAAGTACTACTATTGATGCAGATATAGAAACGCAGACAAAACCAGAGCTAGAAGTGGAACGCTTGGTGCTTCCTCCTCCTATTCCTCCTACGGTTATTAAGGAAACGTCTACCATCACTTCTTCGGATACTACTAAAGAAGCGATTCCCTCATCTGCACAGGCAACTCCTGTTTTGGATCCTACGGAGCAAGAATTGCTGAAACGCCATGCGATAGCGCAGCATCGCACTACAGATGAAGAGGTGAAAATCACACCACCTTCTTTTGCTGCTCAACAAACTGTTGATCACGTTGTAAGAGCAGAGAAGGAAAGCAACTTCGTTCAAGGATTAAAAGAAGTCAATTGGCTGAATGCCATTGGTATTATTACCTTGGTTTTGGGAATTGGTTTCTTCGTGAAATACGCCATTGATCAAGATTGGATTAATGAAGTGGGACGTGTGGCATTGGGAATTGCAGTAGGGGGCGTTTTAGTGGGCATCGCACATAAGTTAAGTGTTGCGTATCGCGTTTTTTCTTCTATTTTATTAGGGGGAGGATTCGCCACTTTTTATACTACGATAACCTTGGCTTTCCGCGAATATGAAATTTTTAATCAGACGACGGCCTTTGTTATTTTACTTGTTATAACGGTATTAGCTGTTCTTCTTTCTATCGCCTATAAGAGACAGGAAGTTGCCATTTTTGCCTTTATTGGTGGGATGTTATCTCCTTTGCTAGTCAGCACGGGATCTGGGAATCATATCGTGCTGTTTTCTTATATACTTTTACTTAATACCGGGGTGTTAGTTGTGGCTGTTCGACAAAGGTGGTTGCTCATCGATAAGTTTAGCTATGTACTGACTTTTCTGTATTTGGGAACCTGGTTGTGGGTTAAGTACGAAGAGATGTATCAAGGTGCTGCGATCTTGTTTACCGCATTATTCTTCTTGCAATTTATGTTGCTATTGGTCTTGCGCTATAAAAACAAAACGGAGGAACAATCGCCTTGGGGGCAATTACTCTATATGGCTTTGACGAATTTTACAGTTTTGATTTGTTTCTTTGCGATTCACGCCAAAAGTACTGGTGTGAATTATTTAGGTGTAATCATTATTGGTATGGCACTCGTTAATGCTTTGTTTATCCTTCGTTCAACTAGCAAGAAAAACCAGTCAATCGATATAAATTATACGTACACACTTTTGGCGATTACCCTTGGACTTGTGTCTTTAGCTATTCCTGTACAGTTGAGTAAGGTATATATTACCCTTGTATGGGCTATTGAAATGGGAGTGCTGTTCTGGATATGGACGCGTACTAAAGCCAACTTGTTTCGAGTGGGAGCACTGATCTTGAGTGTACTCACTGTTTTTTCTTACTTATTGGATATCCGCAGCTTCAATCCTTCATTTGAATACCATGAAGCGACAGACTCAATGGTTTTAGTCCATATTTTACCCCTTATCGTCAATCAATATACCTTGACGGCTCTTGTTGTGCTAGTAGCCTTCTTTTTTGTCTATCAATGTGCAAGGAAGAGTTCCATCAAAGAAGAGGATACGATCGGATTAAAATCAACGAGGCAACCATCTACAAAAGAAATACAAAAAGGAGCTAGAATCATACTCTTTGTATTGGCTTATATTGCCTTGTATCTTGAACTTTCCTATCAAGTAGGATGTAGAATTGAATATCCAATCCTAGGTGTAACAAATGGTATTTATAAAACACTTTGTATGGTGACTTATAGCTTACTTTTTGCTGCAGTTTACGTTGCTTTAGACAAACAAAAGACAACCAAAATAAGATACTGGATCTATGTAGCCGTAACGAGTATCGCATTGTTGATCTTCGCCTTTTCAATTGAAGGAGTGCGAAGTGATATATTTAATTACAGCGTATACCCGAAAGGATATTTTGCGCTTCACCTGCTAAGCTTTGCTATTTTCTTGTATTTATATTGGATGTTGTATCGCAATATGTCTAAGGTGAAAGTGCGGGAGACTGAAGGATTAAACGCTGTTTTGTTTATTTCTTTAGTTGTTTTGTTCTCAGTAGAATTGGATAATATACTGGTATGGATACTCAGTATCCCGGAGACGTATTACATCATCCTTGACAATATTCACGCATATGGATATCCAATACTTTGGGGGTTAATGGCGATGGTGTTGATGATTTTGGGTATCAACAAAGAGAAAGCCGAATGGAGAAAATTATCTTTAGCAAGTTTTGGAATCATCATTTTGAAGTTCTATCTCTACGATGTTTGGCGCATGAATCAAGGGGGGAAAATTGCTTCTTTTGTAGTGTTGGGTATTATTCTTTTAATTGTTTCTTTCCTTTTAGAGCGCATTAAGTTACTTCTAAAAGACAAAGAAGGTCAAAAGTCGAATCTTTCGAAAGAAGGGGATTCGACGGATGTTTAAACTAGTTGTATATGAGAGTCTTTGCTAGGTTATTGTTGGGGTTATGGGGAGTTATTTTGTTGAGTATTTCCTCTGTTTATGGACAAGTGAAAGTGTATCAAGCTCGTTTAGCTCCTGTAATGGAAAGTGGGTATTACAACATTGAATTAGACACTAGGATAGTGGGCTGTGCGAACGACAACTTTGCCAATCTTCGCCTTGTACAACAAGACGCAGTTGATTCTATAGAGGTGCCTTATTTTATCCGAGCTGTTCAGCCGTCGTCTAAGGAAACAAAAATGATCGATTATGCTATACTTCATCGCATAGAGAAAGATAGTATGAATCGGTTTGTTGTGCACAATCCTCAAAAGAGAGCAATAAAAGATTTTTATGTGACGATCAACAAAGCGGACGTCGCTATAACTGCATCGGTGAGTGGGAGTAACAATGGAGAGGATTGGTTTAGTGTGAAGCAAAAGCATCCTATTTATACGGATCATACTGCTGAGGGAGGTGAGACAACGTTGTTTATAGGAATGCCAGAGGGACAGTATCCATATTATGAAATAGAGCTTGTCAATAACCAAACAACCCCCTTAAAACTAAATAAGGTTAGCACCGTAGTTGATACCCATACATATGGACAGTTTAGCCCAATTTTACTACAATATGACGCCCAATTAACGCAACAAAAGGACAAAACAACTCTTGTTTCTTTTGCTCCTCAGTCACTGCATTACAAGCTCAATAAAGTGTCTGTACTAGTTGATAGTCCTCAAGATTATTACCGAAAAGCTATGTTGAGAGATTCCATAACCCATGTGGCTATACCACTTACGTTATCTTCTAAGCGAAGTAATGAGTTTATTGTTGAACACGCCCTTGTACAAAATCCATACTTGGAGATTTATAACGGCAATAATCCACCCATAGTGATTAAGGATGTGGTCATATCTGCTTTAACTCGATTTGCAACTGCTTATCTACAAGCGGATAAGACATATGAAATAATCGTGAATAACGAGCTAACAGAAATTCCGGACTATGATATACAACACTTTAAAAGCGATATTCCCTTGTTGTTACCCACAGTAAAGACCATAGGTTTTACGAGCAGTGAGCGAATGACCAACAAGGAGTATGCTAGTGAAGCAACAAACACGATGAATAGGCTATTGTGTGCTGTATTAGCTGTTGTGGGATTGTTAGTCGTGTATATTTGCTATCAAACGTTTAAAAAGCTAGGCAATTAAGTGCCGTTTACGGTTTGCTCTTGCATGTGAACCGCAAACGAATAAGATCTTATTTTAAATCAAGATCTTGATTGATATCCCAATTGGCACGTACGTCAATAGGTTCTTTTGCATAGAATGTTTCCTCTGGTTGACGCTTGTCCCAATAGTACCCCGTGTCCCACTTTCCATTTTGATTATCATCATAGATCACGCGAACATAATATTTACGCGGAGGAAGTAAATCAAATACAATAGTTTGTGGAGCATGAATGATTTGAGTGAAATAAACTTTTTCCTGCTCATCAATTAAGTCTACAATAATAGGATAACGCTTCACACTACTAAGATTAAGGTTTAAGTTCCCATAATCGCTGTGTTTAGTCGTTTTTAGTGCATAGTTTAGTGTGTCATTTCCCTTGCCAAATAAATCGACTAAGGCATTCGGAAGTAGGCTGATACTATACAGCTCTTCTTGTTCTTTGTCAAATAGTAGTGCTACCTTTTGTTCTTCTAATACTTCTTGAATTTCAAAAGAAACAGGGAGCGAATCTTTATTAATAATTTGGATTAAATTTTTATCTACACGAGCAATCGGTGTTGTTGTCTTTAAAGAAAAAGCCTCTTTGAAGTCAATTGCGTTATTCTTGGCTGTAACTCGGAGCGTATCTATTTCCTTCATTTTTGCACGTGGACGCACAGTAAAGGTTTCTAAATAATCGTCTTTACTTACGGTAATATGTAAGGAGTCTGCTACAATTTTAGGAAACCAAAGTTGTAGTGAATCTTTTGCCTCTAAGGGGGTATAAACACTTTTTATCAAGCTATCGTTTTTGGTAACTTTTACGTGTACACCGTCTTTATTTCCAACATAAGGGAGATACCACTTATTTTCTGAAAGCTGCGCTGGGCGTTTTGCCTTGAACGGTTCTTCAGATTTAAAGAGAACTAAGTTGTAGCTCTTATCCGTTGGGATGGTGATAGTGTCCTGTATAAAAGCGATTTTATCTTGCTCCGGATTGAACAAAAAATTATTTGTTTTTTGTTTCAATCCCACTAAATAGTAAGTACCTGCTTTAATGTTTTCGATGGAAAATGTAGTTAAAGAGTCTAACGTATTCGTGATATACAGTGGTTTTTCTTTGTAAACGGTTGAGTCCGTAAATACGGTAGCATCATACAGCATCACATTGACAAAATTATCGGTTTTCAATTTGTGAGCGGATTGAATGGTTCCTTCAAGTTTTAGGGAGTCAATATAGGTCCCCGTTGAGAAGATGTATTTAAATTGCGGTAATACATTGCCCTCGTTGTTGTCTATAATAGCATCCCCAAAGTTAAAACTATAGGTAGTATTGGGGTGTAGGGTATCTTTTATCTTGATGGTCATGGTCTTCTTAGGGCTTCCCATGGGAGAAATCTCCGGATTGTGTTTTAAAGGCGGAGAAACAATCAAGTTTTGGTTGACATTTTTTAACTTGATGAATTCATCAAAGTCAATTTTGATTTCATCTTTATCGAAGTTGATTGAGAAATTCTCAGGATAACTCTTGACTACTACTGGAGGTAGGGTGTCCATAGGACCTCCTGAAATAAACCCTCTCTTAGCACAATTAGAAAAACAGGTTACACATAAAATGAGTAAGCAAGTAAACAAGTATAGACGAAACTTAGACATAGTTCTATTTTGAAAAGACAAAGTAACAATTATATTTTTTACTTAGAAAATATCGATCCCTAAAAACTTCATTTTGTATAAGCTAAACACAAAATACTCACCTTGCTCTGAGGAATTTGCAACAAGAGTTTGGCACAAGTTTCCAGTGTAGTGCCTGTTGTTAAGATATCATCGAGTAATAAAAAGTGTTTTCCAGTATACTCAGGGGCAGGAGTTAAGTAAAAAACAGTTGTTTGGGCGTTGATTCGCTCGCGAAAGCTCTTGGTGGTTTGAGAGGGAGTAGCGGAGATTTTTGTCAATAATGTTCGATTAATGGGGATTCCGTAGTATTCAGCTAGTGCTGTAGCGAATCCATCTACTTGATTGTACCCCCTTTGCTTTCGTTTTTTCGGGTACATAGGCACGGGAATGATCCAGTCAATGGTTTTTAATGCTGCTGTTTCGGATAAGATTTCGGCATACATCTTACCTAAAAAATAACTAATTTGAGGTTGATTTCCATATTTAAGTTGATGAAAGAGATGAGATACTCGGCCATTTTTGGTATAGTAGAGCAGGCAACTTGCTCGCGTAATGTTGACTTTACCGTAAAACTTACCCATGGCTTCATTTGCATCAGATTGATGTTGATTTGTAAAGGGTAGAAAAGCACGACAAGCGGTACATAAGAAGGATTCCCCTTTAAGGAGAATCACCCCACAGCCACAACAACTTATCGGAAAAAGGAGATTCAGCAGGTTTTTTAGCATAAAGAGGAGGATTAGCGTTTTAAAAAATAAGGCAAATAAAAGACCACTTTAAACCAAAGCAAGCAATATCTTTGTATTGTATAAGAAATAAGAGAAAAGAATATGGAGAAAGCAATACTTGATTTAATGCAACTCATTAAAGAGGAGAAATACGAAATAGCGCAGCTGTTTGCTATTGAAATCAGTAAGCGATTACAACAACTGATGGATGATGAAACCTCTGATGACGGCTTGGTTCGTCTAGCGAAAATGCACAAAATTGTTGAAGACCTCCAAGAAAAAATAAAAAAGTAAATCGTATGTGTCCTTGTGGAAGTGAAGAACCAATAGAGAAGTGCTGCTTGCTTTATATAGGAGGAGCACAATATCCTACAACAGCAGAAGCGTTAATGCGCTCAAGATATACCGCTTATGTGTTGGCGAATGCAAAATACGTACTAGAGACAACCCATCCGAGAAGACGTCATTTGTACAGTAAGAAATCGATCTTACAATGGGCAACTGAAAATGAATGGACGGGGCTTATAATTGTAAATGCAACAGTTACTACAGTAACGTTTAAGGCTTCTTTTACAGATGCAAATGGAGTAGAGCATCAACATAAAGAACATTCGCTCTTTGAGGCTTTAGGGGATAAGTTGTACTATGTATCTGGAACTTTTGAAGATTAATGTGCGGGTTTATTGAGGCTTTTCTTTCCCTTAGTTTTTTAATAAGTAGCTTAGGGAATAAAAAAGAAGCGAAGCGCTTTATTTTTTTTTGTAAATTCCTGTTATGAGAGCTGTAATCATTGGGGCTACTGGAGCCGTTGGAAAAGTATTGGTGCGTCAACTACTGTGTGACGATCGCTATCATTTTGTCGAAATTTTTGTGCGAAGCCCTTGGGACATTCAACACCCTAAGCTGATTTACCACGTGGTTGATTTTGATAAAATGGCTGAATGGCATCATTTGATTGAGGGTAATGTAGCTTTTAGTTGTTTGGGTACAACGAAGAAACAAGCAGGTGGAAAAAAGAATCAATGGCATATTGATTATGATTATGTCGTACAATTTGCCAAATACTGTAAGACAAAATCAATTCAGACCTTCGTTTTGGTTTCGTCCAAGGGAGCCGATTACCACAGCAAGGTGTTCTACTTATACCTAAAAGGGAGAATTGAACAAGCCATTGCTCAGTTGCATTTTAATCGAACTATTATTATCCGTCCTAGTTCGCTTATTCGACCGAATTCAGATCGATTTGGTGAAAAAATGGGCGTGAAAGTTTTACTCCTTTTCAATCGAATGGGATTACTTCGGTCCTATCGTCCCGTTCCCGTATCTAAAGTAGCAGATCGAATTCGAGATACTGCTGTAAGTCACGTGGGATATAATCTTGTGATCATTGAGAATGACGAAATATAAACCATAAAAAAAGGGTCTACTCTCAAGAGTAGATCCTTTTTTGTTGAAAGATATATAAAGGATTAGTTAGCCTTGCTGAATTCTAAATTTACTGTAATATCAACATTTTTTCCGATGGCTTGTCCTGTTGGATCATAGGCTACATCGAAGTCAAAACGATTGATCGTTGTAGTGGCTTGAAAACCAAGCTTGGTGTTGCCATTTCCGTCATCCGCTAATAAGCCGCCGTATGTTAATTGGAACGTTACCGGTTTGGTTGTGTTTTTGATGGTTAAATTACCTGCTAATTCATACTTGTCTTTGCCTGTTTTTTTGATAGACTTGCTGTCAAATTTCATGGTTGCATATTTTTCAGTATCAAAGAAATCAGCAGATTTTAAGTGATTATCACGCATTTCTACGCTTGTATTCACACTGTTTAAATCAACGGTAAAGTTGAATGTTCCTTTCGTTAAATCTTCTGGGTTTCCTACAAAAGTTCCTTCGTATTTATCAAATCGTCCATCTACAAAAGATATGCCCAAGTGTTTGACTGAGAAGTTTAAGAACGAGTGCATCGGATCGACAGTCCATTTTGTTTGTGCAAATGATGTAACTGAAAATAAAGCAGCTACAACGAATAAGGCTATTTTTTTCATATGGGTTATAGTTTTAATTATCAATGATTCAAAGATACGGATCTTCTGAAGGAGAAGGACTTAACCTACATTAAGAAACGATTGAAAGAAAAAAGCCTCTCCAAATTATTTGGAGAGGCTTTTAATTTTATCTTGTTCTGATTATATCATTTTCTTTAACCAGTTTTTCATCGATACTTCTTCGTTGATGATGTTTTTAAGATCAGCAATTGCAACGCGATCTTGTTTCATCGTATCTCTGTGGCGGATCGTAACCGTTTTGTCTTCTAGCGTTTGGTGATCCACTGTAATACAGAAAGGAGTACCTAATGCATCCGCACGGCGATAACGACGCCCTACAGCATCTTTCTCATCGTAAGCAACGTTGAAATCCCATTTCAAGTCTTCGATGATTTCTTGTGCGATTTCTGGTAGGCCATCTCGTTTAATTAAAGGAAAGATGGCTGCTTTTGTTGGTGCTAATACCGCAGGTAATTTTAATACCGTTCTCGTTGTTCCATCTTCTAGCATTTCTTCTTGAAGTGATTTTGAGAATACAGATAGGAACATACGATCCAACCCTACTGATGTTTCTACTACATAAGGAACATAAGAAGAGTTCGTTTCGTTGTCAAAGAACTGCAATTTCTTACCAGAGAATTGTTCATGTGCTTTCAAGTCGAAATCTGTACGCGAGTGAATTCCTTCTAATTCTTTAAATCCGAATGGGAAGTTGAATTCAATGTCTGTAGCTGCATTGGCATAGTGTGCTAATTTTTCGTGGTCGTGGTAACGGTAGTTTTCCGCTCCCATTCCCAGTGATAAATGCCATTTTAAACGCGTGTCTTTCCAGTATTGGTAGTATTTCATTTCCTCTCCTGGTTTCACGAAGAATTGCATTTCCATTTGTTCAAATTCACGCATACGGAAGATAAACTGACGGGCAACGATTTCGTTACGGAATGCTTTTCCAGTTTGTGCAATACCAAAAGGAATCTTCATACGTCCTGTTTTTTGAACGTTTAAGAAGTTAACGAAAATACCTTGAGCGGTTTCTGGACGAAGGTATAAATCCATCGCTGTATCAGCAGAAGCTCCTAGCTTTGTGCCAAACATAAGGTTAAATTGACGCACTTCTGTCCAGTTTTTAGAACCTGTATCAGGATCTGCGATTTCCAATTCTTCGATTAGGGCTTTTACATCCGCTAAATCACCTGAATCTAAACCACGAGCCATGCGCTCTAAAATTTCCTTTTTCTTTGCGTAGTATTCTACTACACGTGGATTCGTTGAAATAAATTGCTCCTCATCAAAAGATTCTCCAAAGCGCTTTTTCGCTTTTTCAATCTCTTTTAATGCTTTTTGGTGTAATTTTTCACAGTAGTCTTCAATTAAAACGTCTGCTCTATATCTCTTTTTACTGTCTTTGTTGTCAATTAAAGGGTCGTTGAATGCATCAACGTGACCTGAAGCCTTCCAAGTGGTTGGATGCATAAAGATTGAGGCATCAATTCCTACAATATTTTCGTGCATTTGTACCATGGACTTCCACCAGTACTCTCTAATGTTTCTCTTTAATTCTACACCGTTTTGAGCATAGTCATATACTGCACTCAAACCATCGTATATTTCGCTTGATGGAAAAATGTATCCATACTCTTTTGCGTGCGAAATAACATTCTTAAAAATATCATCTTGTTTTGCCATACTGCAAAAGTAATAAAAGACTTTAAGATTAAAAAACGGCAATCGAAGCATTTTGTATGGAAAATGACAAATGTTTAATCACCTTGTCTTAAAATAGTTAGTTCTTGAAATTAAGTTCATCCACTGCACCATAAACCCATAAAAAAAATCCAGCATTTGCTGGACTTTTCGTTTTATTCTTCGTCTTCCGTATTTCTTAATTTCATGAGTAAGGTATAGGCACCTTTAGAAACAATGGTCTTACCTACTAGACTATCTGCGTTGTGTATAGCCGTGAAACTATGCTCCGTTTCGCCAATTGTTACCGGAGTCAATTGATAGGTTTGTTTTGCTATTTCAATAAAGACAAAATTCTTCCCTTCAAAATAGACGACACTCTCTTCTGGTAAGGCTTTGCTTTTTGCGGAGTGCGTATCAATTTCTGCATTCATATACATCCCTGGTAAAAGATTCTTTTCAAAATTTTCAAAGTGACAGTGAACTTCTGAAGTTCCCTCAGTATTGACATCCATGCTAATCAATACAATTTCTCCCTCATATTTTTTGTCGGGATTGTTGTTGGTATAACTCACAACGCGTTGTCCTACTTCTAGTTTATCTAAATCTTTCTCGTAAACTTTGAGGTTCAAGTGAATATCTGTAGGATCAATCAATTCAAACATTACGTCAGAAGGAGTAACGTATTTTCCAATATTGACATAGGTGTTACTCACAAAGCCGTTGATTGGACTGTAGATAGCGATAGATCGACTAATAGAATTATAGGTCAAGGTATTGGGGTTAATGTTGATTAAACTCAACTGTTGCCCCAAAGCGTTCATTGCAATTCGCTGTGCGTTCATTTCTGCTTGGGCTTGTTGCATGACCTTGTCGCTGCTTGCTTGACTCGCATTTAGCTCCTTTTGACGTTGAAAATCTAATTGGGCAAATTCATACTTGTCTTTCGCAATAAGGTAGTTCTGCTGTAACTCAATGTAACGCGGATCTTCCATAATAGCGATTTGCTCTCCCTTTTTGATGTGCATACCCGGCATCAATTTCGTTTGCTTTACATAACCTCCCAAAGGATTGGTTACTGAAATTAAGTTTTGAGGAGGTACATCTATTTTTCCGTTTAGTTTCAAAACAGTTGCGATGGTGCGTTCTTGAAGTTTTGTGGTTGCTAGATCCACGTGCTTTACTTGTGCATCTGTTAATTGTACGATATCTGTTTCTTCTTCTTCGATGATTACTTCCTCTGTGTGGTTTTCCTTGTTTTTACATTGAATAAAGGTAGTCGCAATAAGAATACCCAGTGTAAGAATAGAAAATGGGCGAATCGTTTTATATAAGATAGACATAAGGCTAATTATTTGAAGTTAGGTAATTGATTTGGATGACCGTGTCATTATAGGCTTTTAAGGCATCAAAATAGTTGCTTAATAATTCTAGTGCCTGATTGGTTAAAAGAACATATTCGAGGTAGTTGATTTCTCCATTGATGAACTGTAATTCGGCAGTTTGCATAATAACATCTGCGCCTTTAGGGGCTTGTTGTTCATAACTCGTTAGGATTTGTTGACTACTGTTGAGGTTTATTAACAATTGTTGATAACGGGTGACTATATTTTGTCTAGTCATAGCCAATTCTGCTTCCGCTACTTTTTCTGCTTCTTTAGAAGCGCGAATTCTACCTTTTTGTCCAAAGTCAAAAAGAGGTAAAGTCAAGCCTACTTGAAAAGCGTGAAAGCGATCTTTTCGGTCGTAGTACACCTCATTCGCTGCTACTCCCATAAAACTACTGTTGTTGTAAGTCAATTGTAGTGTAGGCAATAGTTTTGATCGTTCCAATTGGGTTTGTACGTGAGCGATCTCGCTGTTTTGTTCTGCTATTTTTAGCTGAGGATTTTGATCAAAGTCTTGCTCTAAGTTTAGTAACTCTACCTTTTTTCCTTCTAAAGAGGGAACTAGGTCATCCTCTGTATTCAGTAAATATTGCAATTGGAGTTGAGCTAAACTTTTAGCTTGTGCAATCTCAGCTAATTGCATCTGAATTTTAATCAACTGGTTTTTAGCCGTTGTTTGCTCTAATATGGTGCTTTCTCCTTTTTGAAAGCGCAACGTAGCTTTGTTATAGAAGGAAATATAGAGACTATCGGCTTGAAACAAGAGTTGTTCTTTCTCCTTCCAATACAAGTAGTCAAAAAAGCTCTGGCTTACTTCTCTCTTGATTTCGAGTGTTTTGAGTTCTAGGTCAAAAATGCTTTTTTGCCAATTTTTTTGGTATACTTTTTTTTGTCTGTTGTAAATCGTAGGAAAGGCTATGTCTTGGCTTATACTAAATTTATTATCCGTATAAGGACCGTTAATTTGTCCAAATTCCCCTGCTATTGTTGTTTGTGGAATATCTGTTGCGGTGTGAATGAAAGCTTTGGCAAAGTCCGAACGCAATTGTTCTGTTCGTATGGCCTTGTTGTTTGCCAGTGCACGGTCAATAGCTTGATCCAATGTAAGGGGTGTTTGTGCCACAACTGGACTGCTAATGGCTAAGAATAAGCCAATTGTTGCCACAACGGAACTGACTTTTTTCTTTGTAAAGAAAGAGAAGTTCAGCTTTTGTTCGAAAGTGATATATAATAAAGGCAAAATAAATAAAGTTAAGAAAGTGGCGAGGATTAATCCTCCAATAACTACGGTGGCCAATGGACGTTGTACTTCTGCACCAGCGCCATTACTCAAAGCCATCGGTAGGAACCCAAAAGACGCAACAGATGCGGTCATCAATACAGGACGCAAACGGCTTTTGGCTCCTCGAACAACGACGTAAACAATGTTAGTGATTCCTGATTTTCGCAAGCGGTTGAACTCGGCAATTAGTACAATACCGTTTAATACGGCTACACCGAATAGCGCAATAAAACCTACACCCGCACTAATGCTAAAGGGCATGCCTCTTAACGCAAGAAGAAATACACCTCCAATAATGGATAGCGGTATAGCGGTAAAGATCATCAAACACTCTTTGATGTCTCGGAAGGCAAAAAATAACAGCACGAAGATTAAAACCAATGCCAATGGTACGGCAATGGCTAAACGCTCTTTCGCTTCATTTAAGTTTTCAAATTGTCCTCCATAGGTAACGCGGTATCCTGTAGGTAAGGTGATTTTAGCTTCTACTTTTTGTTGTAATTCTTCTACAATACTCTGTACATCACGGCCTTTTACATTGAATCCAACAAAAATACGGCGTTGCGCATTTTCCCGTTGAATTTGATTAGGGCCTTCTTTAATTTCAACTGTAGCCAATTGACTTAACGGGATTTGTATTCCCGAAGGTGTAGGAATCAGGATGTTGCGAATTTGCTGTATGTCTTTTTTGCTTTTTTCCTCCATGCGGACAACTAAATCGAATCGATTTTCTCCTTCATAAACTACACCCGCACTTTGACCGGCTAAAGAGGTGTTAACGATACGGTTAATTTCGCCAATGGATAAATGATGACGCGCAATTGCTGCGCGGTTGTATTCAATGAGTAACTGTGGCATTCCCGTAATCGGTTCAACGTATAAATTGACGGCTCCAGGAATGGTGTTAATCAATTGTCCAATTTGATTGGCAGTCGTCGCTAAAGTATCTAAGTTATCTCCAAAAACTTTCACTACTACGTCTTGTCTTGCTCCGGTCATTAATTCGTTAAATCGCATTTGAACAGGAAACTGAAAGCCAACGGTGATGCCAGGAACCTCTTCGAGTGCTTGGGTCATTTTTTCTGCTAATTCAGGGAAAGAAGAGGCTGAAGTCCATTCTTTCTTGTCTTTTAAAATAACCATCATATCTCCCGCTTCCATAGGCATGGGATCGGTAGGTATTTCGCTGTTACCAATTTTTGTTACTACTTTTTCCACTTCAGGGAATTGACTCACCAAAATGTGAACTGCTTTTTGCGTACTTTCTATGGTTGTTGTAAGATTACTTCCGTTGAGTACTTTGGTGTCTACGGCAAAATCTCCTTCTTCCAAAGAGGGAATAAATTCTCCTCCAAGGGTGGTTAGAATATAGATTGCACTGACAAAAAGCAAAGCGACAACACTGTAAATAATCTTTGGTATCTCTAGTACTTTCACCAAAGCTTTTTGGTATATTTTTTCCAATTTTGCCATAAATCGATCAGCAAAGTTGGGCTTTGGATCTACTTTTCTACTTAAAATTAACGAGCTCATCATGGGAACATAGGTCAACGAAAGTAAGAAGGCTCCGAGTAAGGCAAAAGCTACCGTTTGTGCCATAGGTTTGAACATTTTTCCTTCAATTCCCTGTAAGGTTAGAATAGGAATATACACGATAAGAATAATGATTTGTCCAAATACAGCACTGTTCATCATCTTGGAGGCAGATTGTACCACGGTTTGGTTCATTTCCTCCTGCTTGAGTAGTACTTTTTGTTTGAATTTATTGTTGTGACTAAACTGATGGAGGACGGCTTCCACAATGATGACGGCTCCGTCTATGATTAATCCAAAGTCTAAAGCACCTAAGCTCATCAGGTTTCCACTGACACCAAATAAATTCATCATCGAAATGGCAAAGAGCATGGCTAAAGGGATGATGGATGCGACAAGTAAACCGGCGCGAAAGTTACCGAGAAATAAAACGAGTACTAAAACGACAATTAAAGCACCTTCTAATAGGTTGGTCTCTACTGTTCCAATAGCGTTGTTCACCATTTTGGTACGATCGAGGAAGGGTTCAATTACGACGCCTTTAGGGAGAGATTTTTGAATTTCAGCAACGCGATTTTTTACCTCTTGGATGACGTTGTTGCTATTTTCTCCTTTTAGCATCATGACAATTCCACCCGCAACCTCGCCTTGGTCGTTGTAGGTCATCGCCCCGTAGCGCGTCGCATGTCCAAGCTGTACTTTGGCAATATCGCGGATCAGAACAGGTAATCCGCCGTTCTTTGAGGGGATGACTATTTGTTCAATATCTTCTATAGTACCGATTAACCCTTCGGAGCGAATGTATAAAACAGTAGGCCCTTTTTCTATGTAAGCTCCTCCTGTATTCTCGTTGTTTTGATTCAGTGCCTCAAATACATCAGTAATATTTAACCCGCTGGCATCTAGTCGATTGGGGTCAATGGCTATTTCATATTGTTTGAGCTTTCCGCCGAAACTACTCACCTCGGCAACTCCTTTTACAGCAATTAATTGCCGGCGAACAATCCAATCTTGAATAGAACGCAATTCCGTGAGATCAAACTGTTTCTCATACCCTTTTTCCGGGCGTACTACATATTGATAGATTTCTCCTAAACCAGTAGAAATCGGACCTAATTCGGGTCTTCCCACTTCTTTGGGAATGTCATTTTGCACCTGCTGTAGGCGTTCACCAACTTGTTGTCGTGCCCAGTAGATGTCGACATCTTCTTCAAAAACAATGGTGATAAGGGATAATCCAAAGCGCGAGAAGCTTCGGATGCTTTTCATCCCAGGAATGTTACTATTGGCCTGTTCAATAGGAAAAGTAACTAAGCGTTCAATATCAGTAGCTCCATAATTTGGGGCAACTGTAATCACTTGAACTTGATTGTCTGTAATATCAGGTACGGCATCAATAGGTAGTTTAGTCATTTGAAATAGACCAATACCGATTAACCCGAGTACCATTAAGCCTATGATGAGTTTATTCTTTACAGAATAGGCAATTATTTTATTTAACATACGGATACTGTTATTCAATTGCAGCTAGCTATCCCATGCTAATCCAACGTTACCGTATACAAGTCATCGATTCGCTCAGAAACGCTGTGTCTTGAGTGAAGGATATTTGTAGGTAAACGCAGGGATGCAAGGGGCTAGTTACTGCCCTTGGGTTGATACATAAATACGATAAGAACCCCGTGATTTAGGCTGTGCTAAGGAACCACGAAGTGTAAGGATAGATGTACTAACAGTATTTAGGCGGTTGCCAAATAGAGGATAAAAAACTACTTTCGAAAACGGTGTCGTGAAAACGTTCAACCTTAGTGTTATGGGTTGAAATTTTGATTCGATCAATTTTTAGGATAGCAGGAGGGGTAGTCGCAACAATATGTATAATTGGAGCATGAGAAACGAAAGGAAGTTTCTCATCCGTTGGGTCACCATCCTCCTTGTGATTGTTGTCATAGTGTATTTGTAAAAAACCCCAAATGGTCAAATCAGGATTTAACCCTTTGTGTTCAACATAGTGCTCCACTAGCAAGGGGAACTTCAATAACTGACCGAATTCAGTTGTTGAAATCAGAAACATAAGCATAAAAAATAAAGCTATTTTTCTTTTCACTTGGTTTGTTTTGAGCTTGTTAACTAGAACAAAATTAAGTAATCTTTTTTACAATCGCTGTGCAAGGTACTAATTTGTTCGTATTCAAAATAGGGTTTAGCTTAATTCTAATAAAAATCTAATATTTAGTTAACACACAAAAAAAACTGGTTGTACAACCAGTTTTCTTGTTTATTGTAGGGCATTCCATCCTTTTGCTTTGATGGGAATCTTTGTATTATCTCTCGTGATGAGGTGAACACCTTCACTTTCTTGTGTCATATGACCAATGACAGTTAAGTTCGGGTTTCCTTTGATTTTGTCGTAATCCTCCATTTTGATTGTGAATAATAATTCATAATCTTCACCGCCATTGATAGCAATTGTTGTGGCATCTATATTAAATTCTTCACAGGTATTAATAAATTGAGGATCTAGAGGAAGCTTCTCTTCAAACAAATTGCATCCAACTTTAGATTGGGTGCACAAATGCATGATCTCTGAAGAAAGTCCATCTGATACGTCAATCATACTTGTCGGTTGAACTTCAAGGTCCGCTAATAGCTGTTTGATGTCTGTACGTGCTTCGGGTTTTAATTGTCGTTCAATGATATAGTCATAAAGTGATAAATCAGGTTGACTATTGGGATTCACGAGGTAAACTTGTTTTTCTCGTTCTAGTACTTGAAGCCCCATGTAAGCCCCGCCAATATCACCTGTAAGCACAACTAAATCGTTGTCTTGTGCCTGATTTCTATAGACTAATTCTTCTTCCTTAGCTTTACCCACAGCTGTAACACTGATGATTAGTCCTTTTTGTGAAGAGGTTGTATCTCCTCCAATTAAGTCGACTTTGTAATACGTACAAGCTAATGCAATTCCTTCATATAATTCTTCCAAGGCTTCCAGAGGAAAGCGATTGGATACAGCGATAGAAACGGTCACTTGTGTAGGAACAGCATTCATTGCGCAAATATCGGATAGATTGACAACAATAGCTTTATAACCTAGGTGTTTCAGTGGAGCATAAGCCAAATCAAAATGTACACCTTCGATGAGTAAGTCGGTTGAAATAACTACTTTATCCGTAGGGAAGTCAAGTACAGCGGCATCATCACCGATTCCTTTTAAGGTAGAGGGTTGTGTAATAGAGAAGTCTTTGGTGAGCTGTTGAATCAATCCAAATTCACCCAATTGCTCTACTTGTGTTTTACTTTGATTTTTATTTTCAATCATATTGTATTATCCTTTTGAATCGCAAAGTTACTAAAAAATCAATGGAGCTTCTTCGAATTGTTTTGGAGTTAGGAGGAAAACAAAAACAGCCTTTATGCTGTAATAAAGGCTGTTCTATTTTATAGGTGAATTTGTTATTCTTCTACTTCGATGTAGTCACCTTCTTCCATTGCTTCTCCTTGATACTTTTTGAACAAGTAGTTGAAATGAGTGAAGTAAGAATTGAAGTCATCTTTGTACTGTTTAACAAAAGCAACTTGTTTGTCTTCTACATCAACAATGTCAACCAAATGTTTCCAAATATTGAGTTCTGAAAGAATTTCATAAGCGTAGAAATTTTGCTCATCAAGCGGAAGGTTTTTGTAATAGAACAACTTCTCATTTGATTTTTGGGCTAATTCCTGTGCGTATTTTTGGGCTACGTTCGCCTCGCCAATTTTGTAATAGCATTCCACAAATGGAATAACCAATTGGTAATATCCGTAGTATTGAATAGGCATATTGGTCATCGCCATATCGAGGATTTCTTTTGCCTTGTCATTCTTGCCTTCCTCGATTAACTGCTCGGCTAAACGACTCAAGTTAACGCGGTAGTTTAATGAATTTCTACGGGTTTGCGGATCGTGGTAAATTTTGTCACTACCCATATTACCCCAATACCATGTTTTTACGGTATTATACATACGGTCCGCGTCAATGATACCCAAATCTAAAGGATGTGCATTTTGACCTGGAGATTTGATAGGAACAAGCTTATAGATTAAACCACTGAGTTGTAAGTAATCTTTCATCCAAGCGAAATCATCGTTGTTAAAGCTACCACCGGAGAAATAAATAGGTCTTTCCCATTTGTTGTTAGCGATAATATCTAACATGATTAAACGGTGTTTGTAAATCACTTGATCCGTAATGTCAATATCGATAGAGGAAACCACTTGATCCATTAAATGAGGCGAAACGATGTTGTTTTTAGCTATTGTTTCGCGATCAACAGGTAAAGAAGCTTTATCTGAAGAGAACAAGTATAGCGTTGTTCCTGCTTCTGTTAATTGTTTAGTACGTTGATCGTCTGAGCGAACAACATCTAATAGAAGAGATAAATCAAAACGCTGATCAGCAACGGGTTTAATTAAAAGTGCGTCGCGTTTATTACCCACATATTGATCATGAGTGAATTTAATTGGCAGGGGCTCAGATTCATAGGCTTTTGCTTTCATTTGATCGATATACCAATCTTGTGTCAGTAAGCTCGTACAAACGACGCGTACATCGGTGCGATATCCTTCAATTTCTTGTAAATACCAAAGAGGAAAGGTATCGTTATCTCCAATGGTAAAGATGATAGCATTCGGGTCGCAAGAATCTAAATACGCTCGTGCGTTTGCCAAAGCCGTATAGCGGTTCGAACGATCGTGATCATCCCAGTTTTGCTGTGCTAATAATACAGGCCCCGCAAGTGCGCAAACAGTTAATACAATAATGTTTGACAGTTTTGGAGAAAGGTATTTTTTCAATCCGTCATAGATTGAATATACCCCAAATCCAAGCCACATGGCGAATATATAAAACGACGGTACAACGGCATAATCGCGTTCTCTTGGTTCAAAAGGACGTTCATTTAAGAATATTTTTAAGGCTAAACTCGTAAATAAAAATAGCACTAATAGCACCCAGAACATTTTTGGATCTTTGCGGTAGTTGAATACAATTCCAATAATACCAAGGATAAAAGGCAAGAAAAAGTACGTATTTCTACCCTTGTTGTTCAATACGTCAGAAGGAAGATTATCTTGAGAACCAAGTCGAATTTCATCTAAAAATTTGATGCCACTCAACCAGTTTCCGTGTTCTAAATCTCCTTGACCTTGAATATCATCTTGACGACCAACGAAGTTCCACATTAAATATCTCCAGTACATATACCCAAATTGATAGGTAAACATATACGACATATTATCAGAGAAAGAAGGTACTTCAATATCAAGTGCTTGACCATATTGACTTAAGAAATTGTCTAATTCTTCAATGCCAAATTCGCCACTCGCCATTTTTTGTTTTACAGCTCGATCTAAATAGACCACTTTATCGTTATTCGTATAGCCTGCTGCGATGTTGAAATTCAGCGGCTTTGAATAACGCATATAGTTTATGCGGTGATTTTTATCTGTACTCCACATACGAGGAAGGAATCCTTTGTGTCTTTCGTCAAAGTTTTGTCCCGCGTTTTTCCATTCGTTTACAATAACGTATTTTCCCGTTTTATAATCTCGTTCGTAGTTGGGTTCTTGATCTTTCCACGGGTTATTCGCATCCAAACCAACATAGGCTTTCGTAAAGTAGGAATCGTAATAAATACTTTCGTCACCGTATTGCTCACGTTGATAATAGGCCAATAACTCCGCAGCATCCGAAGGGGTATTTTCGTTAATGGTTACGTTTGCATTCGCGCGAATAGGCAACATTAACCAAGCTGTTAGACCAACACAAACGAAAACGAGAGTTAAGATCAGCGTATTGAACATCACATATCCTTTCTTTTTGGTGTAGTATAAACCAAATACCGTTAGTCCGATTAGGAGTAGAAAGGCTAGGATCGTTCCACTATTGAAAGGAAGTCCCAGTGTATTGACAGCGAAAATCTCTGTTTTTCCAAAGAAAGCTAAAAGCTTAGGGAAGAAAAACGCAAATAAAAAGAATAGGGCTGCAACAGCGGCGATATTGCCAATGATGAAGTTCTTTATTGTTACCTTTTCGTATTTTTTAAAGAAGTAAAGTAAACCAATAGACGGAATAGTTAACAGGGCCATTAAGTGAACGCCAAAAGAACATCCCGCTACAAGGCCAATCAACAACAACCAACGATTTCCTCTAGGTTGATCAAGCTCGTCTACCCATCTCAATCCCAAGTAGAGAAGAAGAGCAGTGAGCACCATAGCCGAAGCGTACACTTCTGATTCTACAGCGTTAAACCAAAAACTGTCGGTAAAGCTAAAAGCAAGAGAACCGATAGCGGCACTACCTAGTACTGCGATGGCGTTTGAATTTGTCCATTCAGAAGTTTTCGTTACCATCTTTTGTAAGATATTGGTCATTGACCAAAACATAAAAAGAATGGTAAAGGCACTTGAGAAAACGGCTACCATGTTCACTGCTAGGGCGATATGTTGAGGTGAAGCCGCAAAAAGAGAGAACAAAGCACCAAGCATTTGGTAAAAAGGAGCCCCTGGAGGGTGCCCCACTTCGAGTTTAGCTGAAGTAGCAATGTATTCCCCTGGATCCCAGAAACTAACGGTAGGTTCTACGGTCAAAGTGTAAGTGATTAATGCAACGAGGAAGCATAGCCATCCCCCGATTATGTTCCACTTTTTGTAGTTGAATGTTAACATATAAGAATATTCTTGGTATTTTTAATCATTATATACAAAGAAAGTCTTTTTTTATTAGATATGAACCAGATTAAAAAAAAATAATTTTGTATTTTGTTTTTGGATAATATAAAAAAAGTGTTACTTTTGCCTCCGCAATGCAGAAGTAGTTCCTACTTTTGAGTGCAAAGTGGTACTGGCCTATGGTGTAATGGTAACACAGCTGATTTTGGTTCAGTCGTTCTAGGTTCGAGTCCTAGTAGGCCAACAAGAGCTCCTTGATTTCTCAAGGAGCTTTTTTTTTTGGTTATCAGTTATGAGTTGAACTTCTGATCAGGGATCAGGTACAAAAGTAGGGGACAGTAAAAAATATTTTCCTAGAGTCAAGTCTTCGGTTCGTATGTCACCTCGACGTAGGAGAGGTTGCATCTTATAAATCAGTTATGGGTTATGGGGTGAACTTCTCATCCTCACGCCACCTAAAAAAAATATGTTAAAATTTATTTCGCTTTCAATTGATTATTAATGGATTGTAGTGTGAGTCAACCTTGGCGTGTTATTATTCTTTTGAAAATCTTTGGTAAGTACAGAAATAATGCTACTTTTGCATCCGCAATACAGAAGTAATTTACTTTTAAATGCAAAGTGGTACTGGCCTATGGTGTAATGGTAACACAGCTGATTTTGGTTCAGTCGTTCTAGGTTCGAGTCCTAGTAGGCCAACAAAAAGCTCCTTGAATTTCAAGGAGCTTTTTTTTATGACCTTGTGTGTAAATAAAAAAGGTTGGAATCTACATTCCAACCTTTTTTCTTATCCTTTAAAATTTGGTTTTCTCTTTTCTAAGAAAGCTGTTGTGCCTTCCGTAAAATCTTGCGTATTAAAACACTCACCAAAGTGTTTAATTTCTTCGTGGTATCCGTTTGTACCGTCTTTGAAGTTGGCGTTGATTGATTTGATTGCTTTAGAAATTGCCGAAGCCGAATTGTTGGCTATCTTTTGGGCAATGGCCTTGGTGAAAGTTAGCAATTCCAGTTGTTCAACCACGTGATTAACTAATCCGTATTCCAATGCTTTTTGAGCGTTGATCATGTCTGCTGTCATGATTAACTCCATTGCACGTCCTTTGCCTATTAATTGCGGTAGACGTTGTGTTCCGCCGTAACCAGGTATAAGACCTAGGGTTACTTCTGGCAATCCCATTTTGGCATTTGTCGATGCAATTCTAAAATGACAAGCCATGGCTAATTCTAATCCTCCTCCTAAAGCAAAGCCATTAACAGCTGCAAGGATGGGTTTAGAATAATTTTGAGCGTAATCAAACAACAATTCTTGCCCTTTAGCGGCTAATTGTGAACCTTCACTCACATTGAAGTTTGAAAATTCTTTAATATCTGCACCAGCAACGAAAGCCTTTTCTCCACTTCCTGTGATAATAACAACGCGTACTGATTTGTCTTCTTCTAATTGAAGTAAAGCACGGTGTAATTCTTCAATTGTAGGTTTGTTTAAGGCATTTAATTTTGTTGGTCTGTTAATCGTGATGACCGATATATGATCATCTGTCTCAACTAAAATATTCTCATATTCCATATTTCAAGTTTTTATTTGGTCAGCGGTAAAGTTACGGTAAATGTTGTTCCCTTGCCGACTTCTGTTTCAAAAGTAATGGTTCCTTTATAATTTTCAACAATGTTTTTTATAATCCCCAAGCCAAGTCCCATTCCACTTGTTTTGGTGGTAAATTTCGGTTCAAATATTTTTGTTTTGTCTGCAATAGTAACTCCTGTTCCATTGTCAGTAACGGAAATGACGATGCTTTCCCTGTTTTGATAGGCTTTTACGATTACAATCGGACTAGGATTGCTGTCGGGAATCGCCTGAATTGCATTTTTTACTAAGTTAGTAATAATACGGATAAGTTGTGTTTGATCAATAATCGCAATGATTTCCTCTTCTTCGTGTTCAAAATAGATGAAATCTTCGGTAAAGATATCCAAAGATATTTGAATGGTTTTAATGACGTTTAGCGTCTCGTTTTGTTGGGCCGGCATAGAGGCAAAGCTCGAGAAAGCCGTTGCAACCGAAGACATGGTGTCAATCTGTCCGATGAGAACCGCTGAATAGTCTTTGATTTTGTTGGTGATATCGGGATCTGTTGGATCAAATTTTCGCTCAAAACTCTGTACCGTTAATCGCATTGGCGTTAAAGGGTTTTTTATTTCATGCGCAACTTGTTTGGCCATTTCGCGCCAAGCTTGCTCCCTTTCATTTTGCGCCAATTGCTGGTAGGTTTCATCTAATTTCTCAACCATGTCATTGTAGGCATTGATCAAGTTAGAAATCTCTTTACTTGTAGAGATGTCTTCGATCTTTTCATTTTTCTGCCCTAGCTTTGTACTAGTCATTTTTATACTGAGCTTGTTTAGGCTCTGGGTGATGTAGTTCGATAAGAAATAGGAAATAGCGATAGACATGATCAACATAATAATATAGACCTGTCCAAATTTATACATGAAATTGCGCACTTCATTTTCGTAAAATTCATTTTCTTCCGGATAAGGGATTTTTATGATTCCCAAGGGTTTGAATTTTTGATCATTGAGGTAGCGATAAGAGGTTCGAATACGCGAATTATCAATTTCCTCTACATCCACAAAGCGTTTCACTGGAGAGGATTTTATTGTCTTTAAAATGATAATGGGAATAGTCGATCTGACACTGTCTATAGAGAAGCTTCCTTTAGAAGAGAGCAGTAGTTTGCCATCGAGATCGTAAAGGTGTAATTCCGTACTGTGTATGGTGGCGAGTTCGTGTATTTTGTCCTTGAAAATCAGCGGTAGATTTTCGGTATTTAGTTGGTGTGGTGTGGTGGTTAAGATGTAGTTGATGTTTTCTGTAATAGAGCTTTCCTTTCGTTCTAACCTGTACTGATGATAGGTTCGTGCTTCTTCCTTAAATTGATAGACAGACACGGCTGAGATCAATATCGAGGATATGATACTCAAGAAGATTAAGGAGAAAAAAATTCTATTTTGTAGGGAGAAACTTTTTAAAAAAAACTTGTCTTTCATTCACTCACACTTTCTTTCGTTGACGAATTCGTTTATAAAGCTTAATACCTATCATTAATAATATAGCTAAACCTAGTAGTCCTACTACACCAAATATCCAGTTGAAAGCATTTTTTAAAAATACTAAAAAAACAATTGAAAATAAAATAATTGTTGCTCCTTCGTTCCATATTCTGAAAAAAGAAGATGATTTCGTTAGGGTATTCCGATTAATTTGCTTTACAAATTGATGGCATTTAAGGTGATAAGCGATTAAAAATAAGACAAACAACAGCTTGACATGCATCCAAGGTTGTTGTAGTAAAAAAGGGTTGAGAATAAAAAGAGAAAGACCGAATAACAAGGTGAGTATGGCTGCGGGCCATGTGATAATATTCCACAGTCGATTAGTCATTAGGCGGTATTGCTTTTTGAGAATTTCCTGTTCTATTTGTGGCTTTTCATTGGCCTCAACGTAGTAAACGAAGAGGCGAACGATATAGAATAAGCCCGCAAACCAGCAGACAACAAAGATGACGTGTAGAGCTTTTAAATATAAATAGGCCATAAATATCCGTTATTTTGTTTGTTGCCAAGTGGTAATCCACGTAGCTAAAGCATCAATAAAATCTTCATTGTCGTTCAGGCAAGGAATAGTTTTGAAGGAAGTTCCCCCGTGGTGTAGAAATTCTTCTTTGGCTTCCATGCCAATTTCTTCAAGCGTCTCTAAGCAATCTGCCACGAAGGCTGGCGTAACAACAGCTAGGTGTTTGATGCCATTTTGAGCCAATTCGTTAACTGTTTTGTCTGTAGGAGGTTGTAACCACTTATCTGGACCTAAACGTGACTGAAAGGTATTGGTGTACTTGCCTTCTGGTATGTTGAGCTTCTCAACTACTTGTTTGGTTGTTTCTAAACATTGGTGTCTGTAACAATGCTGATGTGCCGGAGAAGGGGTGTTGCAACACGATCCATCAATTTTACAGTGTGATTTTGTAGTGTCTGATTTGTAGATGTGACGTTCAGGAACACCGTGGTAAGAAAATAGGATATGGTCCCATTCATTTTGGTCTAAATGAGACTGAATAGAGGCCGCTAAAGCATCGATGTATTCCTGTCTGTTGTAAAAGGCAGGCAGGCTTGTGAGGGTCATGTTGGCAAAGTGCTTCTTGCGCAATTCTTCAGCTAAAACTTCAATGGTTTCGGTTGTAGCCATAGCAAATTGGGGATACAAAGGGATCATTAATACATCCGTTACCCCTTGGTCGTTCAGTTCTTGTAAGCCGGTTTTAATCGAAGGCTCGCCATAGCGCATCGCTAGGGCAATAGGCAGGTCTATTTTTTGTTGTAACTTTTTTTGTTGGCGCTGCGAGATGACAATTAACGGAGACCCTTCAGGTAGCCATACCTTCTGATAGGCGGCCGCTGATTTTTTGGGTCTTGTGTTGAGGATAATTCCCTTTACTAAAAACGCTCTTAGTAAATAAGGCATATCGATGACTCTTTTGTCCATTAAAAATTCATCTAAGTAAGGTTTTACATCCTCAGGGGTTGGAGATTTTGGCGAACCTAAATTTACAAGTAGTATCCCTTTCATTATTGATTGTTTGAATTAATTGACATTAAATATTTTTTAGGCGTTATGCCATATTTTTTCTTAAAAGCGGAAATGAAGTGACTAGCGGAACTGTAGCCAATTTTTAATCCTACCTCATTAACATTGTAGTTTCCTTCGTCTAATAGTTTGCGCGCATAGTCCATCTTGTAGTCAAAGAGGAAGCTGAAAACTGAGTCTCCGTAGATTTGCTTAAATCCGATTTTCAACTTTTTGATGTTTAAGCCAATGTGATCCGCCAACTCTTGTAGTGTAGGTGGCTCTGTCATTTGTTGAATGATGATGTCTTTGGCTTGTTTGATTTTTAAAACATCCTCTTCGTCGGATAAAAAAGGACAATTGTCGATGTTTTGCTCCTCATTGTAATTGAATACGAGGCTTAGTAGCTCATAGGTTTTGCCTTTGTAAAAAAGGTTTTTTACGGACGGATGCATGGTGGCATTGAGCATTTGCGTTAAGACAATGGCAATGGCAGGCGTGATTTTCTCTTCGGTATAGTATTTCTTTTCCTTATTCTCTTCCGTTAGAAAACCAATAAACTCAGCTTCGGATGAAAATAACGAGTGAAATTTTTTGATGGAAATCATCAAGCAAATGATGGCAGATTGACTCTTGATCTCTAAGTGAACAGGCAGTTGCTTTTGTGGGTTGTACAAAAGCAGTGACTTCTCTTCAGGTAGATCTAAGGTGTACGCACCATGGTTGTAAATAAATTGTCCACTGCCTTTTAAACAAAAGTAAAATTGAATAATATCTGTGCCGATTTCCTTGTGGAAACTCAACGATTGTGGACTGGTATTATCTATTTTGTAGACCGAAAATTCTGGGTCTATATTGATTTCTTCTATGGGACTCATAGCGTTATTTTTTTGAACAACAGGGAAACGTAATCTTGTATTTTTTATTTAGAATGATTCTATATAAACTCTTTTGTAACCCTTGGTAATACTGCAAATGTACTGTAATATAATGAAATATTGCTAATTGTTTTTCTTTTTCTTTGAGCGTTATTAATAGTCCCTCTAGCGTTACTTTTATCGAATCATTAGCGCTAAATTTGCTTACTTTTGAAATTGAAATAGGTATGGAAAAAATAGATAAGGTCAAATCAACTACTTTTTATGCAGTGGGATTAAGCTATAAAAAAGCGGATGCTGAGATGAGAGGGAAGTTTAGTTTGAGTGAAGAGGCCAAAGAAAATCTATTACGTCAAGCGAAAGAAGAAGGGATTGACAGTTTAATCGTGATCTCTACGTGTAATCGCACGGAGATTTATGGTTTTGCGCAGCATCCCTTTGAATTGATTAAGTTATTATGTGATAATAGTAATGGAACGGTTGACGATTTCCGACAAGTTGCGTATGTGTGTAAAAACAATGAGGCTATTCGCCATTTATTCCGCGTTGGAACGGGATTGGATAGTCAAATTTTAGGTGATTTTGAAATTATTAGTCAAATTCGAAATGGCTTTGTATTGGCGAAAGAACAAGGATTGACAACCAACTATTTTGAGCGTTTAGTTAATGCGGTTATTCAAGCGAGTAAACGCATAAAAAATGAAACGGAACTCAGTTCTGGAGCTACTTCTGTTTCTTTTGCAGCGGTACAGTATATCATGGATCAGGTGCAAGACATCTCCGCTAAGAATATTCTTCTATTTGGAACGGGGAAAATTGGTCGCAATACCTGTGAAAATCTGGTCAAACACACCCACAATGACCACATCGTTTTAATCAATAGAACAAAGGAACGCGCCTTAGAAGTGGCAGGGAAGTTTAACTTACACGTTAAAGATTACGAAAACTTAGAAGGGGAAATTACAAAGGCGGATGTGTTGGTCGTGGCGACGGGAGCTCAACAACCTACGATTGACATGGCAAAATTACAACTAGACAAGCCTTTAACAATACTGGATTTGTCTATTCCAAAAAACGTCGATCCAATTGTCGCTTCACATCCTTTGGTAGAGTTAATTCACATGGATGATCTGTCTAAAATGACGGATAAAACCATCGAGAGAAGAAAAGAATTCATCCCTCAGGCAGAAGAAATTATCGACGAAGTAATGTCGGAATTTGTCGCTTGGACTAAGATGAGAAAGTTTGCTCCGACGATTCACGCGCTAAAAACACGCCTAGAACAAATAAAAGATGGAGAAATTGACTACCATCGAAAAAAATATGAGAACTTTGATAGTGAACAAGCTGAAGTAATCACCATGCGTATTATTCAGAAGATCACGACCCATTTTGCTAATCATCTGCGACAGGAAGAAACGGTTGTTGATGACAGCATTGAATGGATAGAAAAAGTTTTTCAATTAGACACAAGACAAAATGGATAGAGTTATTCGTATCGGTACACGCGATAGCGAGCTTGCAATGTGGCAAGCAACAACAGTGGAAAAGGCCTTAAATGCGTTGGGATATAAAACGGAACTAGTTCCCGTGAAATCCGAAGGGGATTTGATCTTAGACAAGCCTTTATATGAAATGGGAATTACCGGTATTTTTACCAAAACCTTAGATGTGGCAATGATCAACAAAAAAGTAGACATTGCTGTGCATTCGATGAAGGATGTGCCAACGGCTTTACCTCAAGGCATCGTACAAGCTGCTGTACTAAAAAGAGCTAATACAGTAGATATTTTATTACACAAAGGTGATACAACCTTTTTAGACCCTGCAGTAGCCGCTATCGTGGCAACGGGGAGTTTAAGAAGAAAAGCGCAATGGTTGAATAGATTTCCTAAACATACACTCGTAGATTTAAGGGGGAATGTCAATACGAGAATGCAAAAGCTAACTGACAATGCAGACTGGAACGGGGCCATTTTCGCCTCAGCAGGATTGGATCGAATCAAGAAGAAACCCAAAGGATTTGTCAATTTAGATTGGATGATTCCCGCACCCGCACAAGGTGCAATGGTGGTAGTTGCTATGGCAGAAGACTCTTTTGCTTTGGATGCGTTACGTCAATTAAATGATTATGAGGCAGAGATGACTACGCATATTGAGCGTCAATTCTTGCGTACGTTAGAGGGTGGATGTACAGCGCCAATTGGTGCTATTGCTACTTATAACCAACAGGAAGAAACCATCGATTTTACTGGAGTATTGCTGTCGTTAGATGGAAAAGAAAAGTTTGAGGTGAAGAAAACCGTTCCGATTCAAGAGTGGAAGAAATTGGGATTCTTTGCTGCACAAGAATTGTTGGCCAATGGAGGACAAGCCTTGATGGAAAAACTTCGTCAGGAATTAAAACGCTCGTAGTATGCCTTTAGTTTTATCAACGCGAATATTGAATGATACGCATCGCTCTATACTAGAGACTTCCGCGCTCTCGTGGATAGAGCAAGACTTTATCGCGATAACGCCTCAAGTGTTTGCCGTTGATCAGGTAAGGGATATTGTGGTGTTTACGAGTCAAAATGCCGTTAAAAGTGTATTGAATAATCCACAAGCGCAATTGCTCAAAACCAAACCCGCGATCTGTGTAGGAATTAAAACCAAAGCTCTTTTAGAAGAACACGGATGGAAGGTATTGGCTTGGACACATTATGCGAAAGAATTAACCGCAGTTATTGAACGCGATTTTTCCGATCAGCGTTTTTCTTTTTGCTGTGGTAATATTCGACGTGAGGTTTTGCCTACTTTTTTTAAACAACACAACTTGATTTTTGATGAGTATGAAGCGTATCAAACAGTAAAACAACCCCATGTGCTTCAACAAAAAGTAGATGGTATCTGTTTTTACAGCCCGTCGGCAATTGAGAGTTTTTTACAAAACAATTCAATTACCACAGAAGTTTGCTTTTGTATTGGAGATACAACAGCAGATGCACTCAAAGAGATTACTACGCAGATTGTGGTAGCGAGTCAACCGACAATAGAAGCTACCCTACACGCGTGTTTAGCATATTATAAATAGTGTCAGCTAAAATTGACGTAATTAAATTGGTTTAGAAATGATTAAAAATGATTTATTCTTAAGAGCTTTAAAAGGAGAAACGGTGGAAAGACCACCCGTTTGGATGATGCGTCAAGCAGGTAGATACCTACCAGAATTCCGTGCTTTGCGAGATAAATACGATTTTTTTACCCGTTGTAGAATGCCGGAAATTGCAGCTGAAATTACGGTACAGCCTATTCGTATTGTACAACCAGATGCGGCTATTCTATTTTCTGATATTTTAGTTGTTCCACAAGCCATGAACATCCATGTGGAAATGAAAGAGGGTGTTGGACCTTGGGTGCCCAATCCGATTCGCTCTGCTAAAGATGTGGAACAGGTGATTGTTCCCAATATTGAAGAAACCTTAGGTTATGTGATGGAGGCTATTAAAGTAACCAAAGAAATGTTGAATGACGAAGTGCCTTTGATCGGTTTTGCTGGTTCTCCTTGGACGATCTTCTGCTATGCCGTGGAAGGAAAAGGATCGAAGAGCTTTGACTTGGCTAAGGGGTTTTGCTTCTCTGATCCAGTTGCTGCGCATACGTTATTGCAAAAAATTACGGATACAACCATCTTATACTTAAAAGAAAAAGTAAAAGCAGGAGTGAATGCCGTTCAAATTTTTGATTCGTGGGGAGGGATGCTTTCTCCTGTAGATTATCAAGAATTCTCTTGGAAATACATCAACCAAATTGTGGATGCGCTAGCAGAAATTACACCTGTTATCGTATTTGGTAAAGGTTGTTGGTTTGCTTTGCCTGAAATGGCACAGTCTAAAGCTTCTGCTCTAGGGGTAGATTGGACTTGTAGCCCACAAAATGCACGTTTGTTTACAGGTGGGAATATTACGCTACAAGGAAATTTTGATCCAAGCAGATTAATGTCTCCAATTCCTACTATTAAAAAGATGGTGCATGAGATGATTGATGCTTTCGGAAAAGATAAATATATCGTGAATCTAGGACATGGTATTTTACCACATATTCCAGTGGATCACGCCAAAGCTTTTATTGAAGCTGTAAAAGAATACGAACACAAATAAAAATACAGCAAAAAGGTTTACGGAAATAGCGTAAACTTTTTTGTTTTTTATAGAAAGGCTTATGTTAAACAAAGGAGTAAAAAGCGAAGAAGACAGACGAATTGAATCGATTGTCGTAAAACTTTCATCCATTGGATTCGTTCCGGATGATCTACAAGTAAAGGAAGAAATTGATGTTGAACTAGGTAAAATGGGCTTGACGTATGAGGTTCTGGTATCGATGGAATCATCAGCGCTTCATGCACATCTAGTGAAATTCAATTTTGGATGGGATCGCATGGAACAATTTGCTGATGTATTAGTTAACTGGTCTAAAACGGAGCCCCAATTCAAAGCGAAAGCGAAGAACTTATATACTTTTATTCAAAATGAAAGTAAGGCTTTCTCTTTTGAAATAATGGGTAAAATCGCTCAACTATAACAGAAAGAAATAAAACCGATACGCTTGTTTAAGGGAAGTATGAAAGAAAAATTTTATCACTATATACAGCAACTTCAGGATCAAATTACCGCGAAATTGGAAGCGGTTGATGGAGAAGCTAAATTTCAACAAGACCTGTGGGAACGCCCCGGAGGTGGAGGTGGAAGAACACGTGTTATTGAAAATGGACGTGTATTTGAAAAAGGTGGAGTGAATATCTCTGCTGTACACGGAGAATTACCCGTGGCCATGCAAAAGTATTTTAACGTGGGCGATGTAGATTTTTACGCCTGTGGATTGAGCTTAGTCATCCATCCGAAAAATCCAATGGTGCCGACAGTTCACGCCAATTGGCGCTACTTTGAGATGTACGATAAGCAAGGAAAAGTAGTGCGTTCTTGGTTTGGAGGCGGACAAGATCTAACGCCCTATTACTTATTCGAAGAAGATGCTACCCATTTTCATCAAGTGTGTAAAAGAGCTTGTGATCAACATGATGCAACATTTTATCCGCTGTATAAAAAGCAATGTGACAACTATTTCTGGAATGCACACCGAGAAGAAGCACGAGGAATAGGTGGGCTTTTCTTCGATCGATTGGAAGAAACAACGGATAAATCTGCCCAACAGTGGTATGATTTTGTTACCACAGTCGGAAATAGCTTCCTAGAGGCCTATGTGCCTATTGTTGAAAAACGCAAAACGTTAACCTACACTACTGAACAACGCAATTGGCAAGAAATTCGAAGAGGTCGTTATGTTGAGTTTAATCTTGTTCACGATAAAGGAACGCTATTCGGATTGAAAACTAATGGACGTATCGAGTCGATATTGATGAGTCTACCTCCACATGTACAATGGGTATATGATCATCAACCAGAAGAAGGTAGTGAAGAAGAGAAGTTGTTGAAGGTGTTAGCTAATCCTGTGGATTGGGTACTAGTTAACAGTTAACAGTTAACGGTTAACAAATGGGGTGGAAATGTGGATTGATAAGTTTTATTGTTTATTTTAATTATTAAAATTGGAATATTTCTTGTTGCTATTGTTTTTCATAGTGACAATAAATAGACAATAAAAAGGTAGATTATCGCAATTACAGGTATGGATATTAAGTCATCAATTAGTATTGAAAACCTATCTGGTGCTTCAGGCATTTCCTAGTTATAAACAATTTAATCTAACAGATCAATTAAGAAGAGCTGTTGTGTCAATACCAACAAATATAGTTGAAGGATGTAGTAAGGATACTCAAAAGGAGTTAATCCGTTATTTATATATCTCTTCGGGTTCTACCCATGAAGTAGAGTATTTGTTGTTATTATCTAAAGACTTAGGATATTTAAAGGAGATAGATTATCTCCAATTACAAGAAGATGTTGTAAGTATAAAAAAATGCTTGCAGTTTTAATAAAGAAAATAAAACAAGCGATTGGTTAATTAGTCGTTGACGGTTTATCGTTCACAGTAAACAGTACACTGTCAACTGTAAACCATAACCTGTTTATGATAAACAAAGCTTGTTTGAATAAATAAATAAAATAAATAATTAATTGACAGTACACCGTAAACTGTACACCGTAAACCGTATACCGTTCGCCGCAAACTGTCAACCGTAAACCAAATACTATGTTTCCATTACAAAGAGGTAGAAGATTAAGAACAAGTGAGTCCATCCGAAGTCTAGTTAGAGAGACGATTGTGACCCCACAAGATTTTATGTTTCCCATGTTTATTGCTGAGGGAACAAATGTTGAAGAACCGATTTTATCCATGCCAGGAATCTATAGAAGATCAGTAGACTTAACGGTAAAAGAGGTAAAAGAATTATATGCATTGGGCATTCGCGCTGTGAATATCTATGTGAAGGTGAGTGATCACCTAAAAGATAACGCGGGTACTGAATCATGGAACGCCAACGGATTGATGCAAACTGCAATTAAGGCAATCAAAGACGCTTGTCCCGAAATGATTGTGATGCCTGATGTGGCCTTAGATCCTTATTCTATTTACGGACACGATGGAATTATCGAAAACGGAAAAGTAGTCAATGATGCAACCGTGGATGCACTGACGCGCATGAGTGTGTCTCACGCTGCTGCGGGTGCGGATTTTGTAGCGCCAAGTGATATGATGGACGGACGTGTGTTGCGCATGCGTGAGGCTTTAGATCAATCAGGCTATACGGATGTAGGAATCATGAGCTATTCTGCTAAATATGCTTCAGCATTTTATGGACCATTTAGAGATGCATTAGATAGTGCACCTCGTGCAAATGTAGAAATTCCAAAAGACAAGAAAACCTATCAAATGGATTACGCCAACCGCATCGAAGCGATCAAAGAAGCGTTGTATGATGTAGAAGAAGGAGCAGATATCGTGATGGTAAAACCAGGGATTGCTTATTTAGATATTGTGCGTGAAGTAAAAGACGCCGTGAATGTACCCGTATCGGTATATCACGTATCTGGAGAATATGCTATGGTCAAAGCAGCCGCTGAGAAAGGGTGGTTGGATCACGATTTAGTCATGATGGAACAACTAACTTGTATCAAACGCGCTGGTGCGAGTATCATCTCCACGTATTTTGCAAAAGAAGCGGCAATCTTGCTGAATAAATAAAGACCATATGAAAAGGGAGTTCGAAAAGAGCTCCCTTTTTTATTACCTATAGTGGAGATTGAGCTATGATAATTTGTATTTTAAGGTATGGTTTGAACTGGGCTGTCAATTGTTAATAAAGTATTTCATTGTACCTTAGTCTAATAGATCAAAAACAGTCTAGATGAGGTATTGTTTCATAATTATCGCTTTGTTTTTTTCCTTGATTTGCCAAGCTCAATATCAAATAGCAGGTCAATTAAAAACGACTAGTGAAGAAGCGGTGTCTTATAGAGTTGTGGAGTTACACCAAGGTAATCGTCTCATTCAGCGCACCTTTGCCGATGAACAAGGACTTTTGTACTTAAAGATATAACTTCAGACTCTTATACCTTAAGAGTGTCTTCTATTTATTATCAAACCTATGTGCAACTACTAGTAGTCAATCAAGATATCGTGTTATTTCCGCTAGTCTTACAAGATGATCCTCAATACTTGGAAGAACTGGTTATAAAAACGAAAGAAAGACCTATTGTGCAAACCAATGATGGTGTTTTGCTTCGCGTACATGAAACACGATTGAAAAATCAACCCGATGTTCTTTCGGTTTTAAATTATGCCCCCAATGTCTCTACAACAGATGGTGTTAAAATATTAGAAAGTGACGAGATTTTGCTTCAAGTCGATGGTAAAGATCTGAGGATTGACAAAAGTAGAATTGCTACTTTCTTAGAAACATTAAATCCGAGTATGATTGATGAAATCGAAATAGTTGATCGTGTGGATGGAAGTGTAGAAGGAGAAAAGAGAGGTATAATTAGAATCACCACGATTCAAAATCAAGGATGGACAGGGAATATACGTCAAAATACTTCTTACAATGATAAATGGGGGTATTCGACTGATGCAAGCTTATTTTATCAGCACAAGGATTTTAGAGTATTTGGAAATTATTATCATGCGAGACATAAAACCCGAGCATATGGAAAAGGCATATTAAACGAAAATTCAACTCAACTTCATTATGATAATAGAGAAAAAAGCAAAGTCAACAGAAAGAGTGATTATGTCACTTTAGGGGCAGATTATCAAATAAATAAGAACAGTAATTTAAGTTTTATTTACCTTTTCGAGGATGATCAAGATGACAATCATCAGCGAACAGTTCTTTCGACAATTTCAGGCCCTTCCTTAGCTTCTGATTCTTTAATTTTATCCCGAACATTTTTTGATCAAGTGAACAAGATGCATTCCGCTTCTTTATCTTTTACACATGATTTAGATACTTTAGACTCAAAACTTACAGTTGCTTTTGATTTGGCTAAGAAAAAGTATAGGAATCCTTTCGAACAACAAAATATTTACCAAAGCACAACATTGTTTGCTAGAGAAGAGAATGTTCAAAATGCTAGAGCAAAGAATGATATCTATGTATTGAACATCCAATGGAGAAAAAATTATAAAGATCAAAGTACATTGTCTTTAGGTACAAGAGTGTCTTTAGTTGACAACAAAGATTACTTTCATTTTTCTGAATTAGTAAAGGAAAATTGGACATTAAATAATGAGTTCTCCAACGATTTTTTCTTGAAAAAATATATTTTTGCAGCCTTTGCCGTTTTTTCTCTTCCACTAACACAAAATTCAAAATTTACTGTAGGAACACGAATAGAATATAACTACAATCGCTTCAATTCTAATACTATTCTTGGAAATAATCAGAATTTTAGAGTATTACCTAATGTGTCGTTTTCAACAAAATTGAATGAACGGCCCTTTTATATTTCAGCTATTCAACGTTTAACAAGACCAAACTATGCGTTGTTTAATACAACCTATGTTAAAGATAGCCCTATTAGTGCTTTTCAAGGAAATGAAAAACTGAAACCTACTGATATTTATAGCGTTCAAATGGGGTATCGATTTAAAAATAATATATCCTTGAATTGGCGGTATAATCATGCAAAGAACAACAGTGTTAATCTACCTTTGAATATTAATGGGGTTGTCGTTACTAGCCCAATAAATGCTGGTTATAGAAATGATCTATTCGCTTTTGTTTCATGGCCATATACAATTGCTAATTGGTGGGAAATTTCTACAAAAGCAACAGGTGCATATTTGGATTTTAAATTACCAGATCAGAAGTTTTCTTCATTGTATGCTAATCTTAATTTAAATAGTATATGGTATCTCTTTAATGATTTGGAGGTAAATATCAATTATTCATATACTTCGGATTTTCGTGTTTTATATACGAAAATGAAACAAGTTCACACACTCAATTTTACCGTGTTTTATCCCTTATCACCAGCATTTGGTTTGACTATCGGTGCTACTGATTTATTTAATTCAAGGCGGACGCGACAAGAGTATAATTTGAACAATTTATATAGTTATACAGATCATCGTTATAATTCTAGAAGTTGTTTTTTGTCGATTAAGTATAATTTTAATAAAAGCAAAGAAGTGGATGAAGATATTAGAAGTATGGAGATTGAAGAAGAGAAGGGGAGATTTTAAAGAGATAACTCCATGGATGAGTGGTGTTTTTCAGAGGGATCAATACGGTAGATGTCGTTTTTTTACATGAATTGGAGTGATTTGTGAAAGAGGGAACCCAAATTGTTTTTGTATTTTTGATACAACAAATAAACAAACAATTTATGCGTAACTATCTACTTAAAGCAATACCGTTTTTTGCAGCAGTACTTTTAGTCTCTTGCGGTAAAAAAGAAGAAAAACCAGCCATGCCTGAACCTGTATATGAATCTGAACGCGGTGGGGCAACTGAAATGAGTCAAACGGAAAAAATTGCCTTGGGAAAACAAATTTTCGAAGGAAAAGGAACCTGTGCTTCTTGTCATATAGCAGACAAAAAAGTAATTGGTCCGAGTGTGAGAGAAATTATTGAAATTTACGATAAACACGATGTGAGTCTAATTTCCTTTTTGAAAGGACAAGAAGAAGCTATCGTGGATCCTGCACAATTCATCATTATGCAGGCAAACTTAGAGATCACTAAGAAATTTAGTGATGCCGAGTTAGAGGCTTTGGAAGCCTACATGCGCAGCATGTAAGTATCCTTTTTTATACGTTATTGTCATCTACATAAAAAGCTTGAGTACAGATTCGGTACTCAAGCTTTTTTTATTCGTTAGATATGTTTTTTGATTTGATCGATTTTAATCCCTCGATTGGAAGAGTAAACCACTTTGTTATTTTTCTTCACCATCACATAAGGAACAGCCTTGTTCTTTAAGTTGTAGTTAGGTATTAAGTGCTTGATCAGTACTTCTGAAGTAAATACATCCCAAGGATGCTCAAGTGAGCCAAAGTTTTTATAAGCACTCCCTTCTGTATAGTTTTTTAAATTAGTCGCCGAACTAATGTATAAGGCGGTGAAAGAAATATCTTTATACGCAGGGTCAGTAGCTAATTGATTAAGCGCTGGATAGGCTTGCATACAAGGTCCGCAATTCGTTGAGGTAATGATAAACACTCCATCCCTTGTTAACAAGTCTGCTAGTTCATACGTTTGACCCGAAAAAGTGGCAAATTGAGTCTCCCCTGTTGAGAGAGAGGTAGAAGCGACGTCTACCGTTGGTTGTGTATTGTCAAAAGAAATTGTACCATCTACTTCGATGACAATTTCTCTATTGTCCTCATCGATAATTGTTACCCGATTGTGAACCCCTGTACGATCATAAGAAAAAATCTGGTAGTATACACCAAATTGATCACCACTGCCTTTTCGGAGTAGATCGGAGTCGATGTATTTGAGCTTGTCCTTAGAAGCCATCTTCATGGTGCTTTTAAAAGCCTGTAGATCTTTTGGGGATAAATTCTCAAGCAACAAAGGAAAATGTTCTTTGATGTAGTTGTCTTTTTTCGATTGTCCTAAGGCTAAGGTTGTGCCCAGTAAGAACAAGAGTAATGTTTTTTTCATGGTTTGATTGGATTATACGTATGGTATAATCCAATCGATGTGCTATGTATTATCCGTTTTCTAATATATTGAATAACAGCGTGTTGTGTTCGTTATGGAAATGGAACTGTCCATAAATGAACGGTTTATTGTTCGCTTTTACGGTGAAATTGCTTTTTCAGCGCATTTAAAGTCCCTTGATGTAATACGGTAGCGTGTACTTCATCTTTCATATAATCAAAACTGGAATGAATCAGTGGGTTTGCTTGAAGCATGTCGTAAAGGCGATTACCTACTTCATACATCATTTCGTTTTCTTCTTTGCTTGGAACACCTACATAAACATTGACGGGCTGTTTGATCTTTTTCAATAAGCACTCATTTGTTTCGTTCAATAATTCTTCTTCTCCCCACCAGAAACTCGGACTTATAATGATGTAGTTCGAAAATAGATAAGGGTGTTTGATCAGCAAATAAGAAGACATCAATCCTGCTAAAGATTCTCCAACAACTGTACGTTCATTTGTAGTGTTGTAGTGTTGATCAATATAGGGAATCAATTCTCCTTCTAAAAAAGCCGCATAAGGTTCTGCTCCACCGTATTGAGGGAAAAAGTCTTTGCTGTATTTTAGCTTGTCTAAAAAGTCGATGTTAGGCACAGCAAAGGTAAAATCTCTTCGGCGATTGACGTTTTCAATTCCCACCACAATGGCCTCTGGAAAGCGATTGATCCAAGGTTGTGAACTCACGCGGAAAAGACCCGCTAAATGAATAAAATCTTCCTCTACCCCTCCATCTAAAATGTAAACGACAGGATATTTAATTGTGTCATTCGGTTGATAGTAAGGAGGTAAATAGATATTAATTGTTCTTGTTTCATTTAATATAGTTGACTCCATTGTGATGGATTCGCCAATTGTTATTTTGTTCGCTTCTTTTTGTCCAAATGCTATAAAAGCAAATAAGAAAAAAGTAGCAGTTAGTACTTTGTGTAAAACTGTCATAGGGTATAAATTAATACATTCAAAAGTAAATAAAATGAAAGGGACATGAACAATTTGCGTTGAAAAAGGAACAAGTCCTTTCAAAATTAAGGCTGTAGAGAGCGAAAGGTTTGAGCTTAAATGATTGCATATCACAGCGTCAATGGATGGAATAAAAAAAAAGATAGAGTCGGGAAGCCCTGTGTATACGGGTTATTTAGAAACGTTCTATGGTTTTTTGATTGGTATATTTCGTAATTTTAGCAAACAAAAATAAACGTATAATTCCATGGACTTTATCTATCAAGATCCGTATCCAATTCAAAAAGACGATACGAAGTATAAGAAAATTTCTTCTGATTTTGTAAAAATCGAGAAACTAGGTGATCGCGAAATCTTAGTTGTAGATCCAAAGGCTTTAGAAGTTTTATCTGAAGCAGCGATGACTGATGTTTCTTTCATGTTGAGAACGGCTCACTTAGAAAGCTTAAAGGCAATCTTAGACGATCCAGAGGCAACGGATAACGATCGTTTTGTGGCGTATAACCTATTGCAAAATGCAGTTGTTGCTATTGACGGGCAATTACCTTCTTGTCAAGATACAGGAACGGCTATTGTTGTAGCCAAAAAAGGAGAAAACGTTTATACAGGATCCAATGATGCTGAAAGTTTGTCTAAAGGAATTTTCAATACCTACCAAAAGAAAAATTTGAGATACTCTCAGATTGTTCCGATCAGTATGTTTGAAGAGAAGAACTCAGGGTCGAATTTACCTGCACAAATTGATATTTATGCCACAGAAGGTCAAAAATACGAATTCTTATTTTTGGCAAAAGGTGGAGGATCTGCCAATAAGACGTTCTTGTACCAAAAGACCAAGTCCTTGTTAAATGATAAAAACTTAACGGAGTTTATCAAAGAAAAAATCATGGATTTAGGTACATCAGCATGTCCTCCTTACCACTTAGCTTTAGTGATTGGTGGTACATCGGCAGAAGCGAACCTAGCAGCAGTAAAAAAAGCATCTGCTGGATATTACGATAATCTACCTACTTCGGGTAACATGGGAGGTCAAGCCTTTCGCGATATCGAATGGGAGAAAAAACTACAATTGATCTGTCAAGAATCTCATATTGGAGCACAGTTTGGTGGAAAATATTTCACCCATGATGTACGTGTAATTCGCTTACCTCGTCACGCCGCTTCTTGTCCAGTTGGATTAGGGGTTTCATGTTCGGCAGACCGCAACATCAAAGCTAAAATTACAGCAGAAGGGTTATTTATTGAACAGTTGGAAGAAAATCCAGCGCGTTTATTGCCTGCAGTAGCACCTCACTTAGAAGAGCCTGTGGTGATTGATTTGGATAGACCAATGAAAGAACAATTGGCAGAATTGACTAAACATCCAATCAAAACACGTGTCATGTTAAATGGAACGGTGATCGTTGCGCGTGATATTGCACATGCGAAGATTCAAGAGATGTTAGACAAGGGTGAAGCCATGCCAGACTATTTCAAAAACCATCCCGTGTATTACGCTGGACCAGCAAAAACACCAGAGGGAATGCCTTCAGGAAGTTTCGGACCAACGACAGCAGGACGTATGGACCCTTATGTAGATCCTTTCCAAGCCGTTGGCGGAAGTATGATTATGCTGGCAAAAGGAAACCGTTCTCAAGCGGTAACAGATGCTTGTAAAAAACACGGTGGATTCTATTTAGGATCAATTGGTGGACCTGCAGCAATCTTAGCGAAAGAGAATATCTTGAGTGTTGAGGTTGTTGATTTCCCAGAATTGGGAATGGAAGCGGTTCGCAAAATCGTGGTAAAAGATTTCCCTGCTTTTATTATCACAGATGATAAAGGAAATGATTTCTTCCAAAATTTGTAAAATAGACAAGAACTCAATAACGAGAAAAAGCTGTCTTACTTCGGTAAGGCAGTTTTTTTTTGTCCTTTGAAAATTAAAAATCTGTTAATTAAATCGTTGGAAACCAGTATTCTCAATTACAATACGTAACTTAATAGGAACTAAAAAATAATAAATATGAAAATGTTAGAAAATAAAGTTGCGATTGTTACGGGAGGTGCTTCTGGAATTGGAAAAGCCATTGTTGAATTATTTGTCAAAGAAGGTGCAAAGGTGGTAATTGCGGATTTGAATGAAGAATTGGGCAATAAATTAGCTACAAGTCTAGGTGCAAATACACATTTTGTAAAATCAAATGCAGCTTTACCCTCTGATAATGAAACGTTAGTTGCAGAGACGTTAAAGATATTTGGCCAATTAGATGTTGCAGTCAATAATGCGGGTATTGGTGGAGCAAGTGCCCCGACAGGCGAATACGATCTTGACGAATGGAAAAAAGTAACTTCAATTAATTTAGACGGTGTATTTTACGGTATGCGTTATCAAATTCCAGCGATGCTGAAAAATGGAAAGGGAAGTATTATCAATATGGCGTCGATTTTAGGACAAGTTGGGTTTGCGGGATCTTCCGCTTATGTTGCCGCTAAACACGGTGTCGTGGGATTAACAAAAGCCGCAGGTTGGGAATATGGTACACAAGGGATTCGCGTAAATGCTGTCGGTCCTGGTTTTATCGAAACACCTTTGCTGACCTCCATGGATCCCAAGGTCAAGCATTTCTTAGAATCTCAACACGCGATGCAGCGTTTAGGAACAGCAGAAGAAGTTGCAGAATTGGTCCTTTGGTTAGCATCCGACAAAGCTTCATTCGCCACAGGAGGGTATTATCCCATTGAAGGAGGTTATTTAGCAAAATAATAATAACGTAAGGATTTAGTCGTTTCGACTAAATCCTTTTTTTTATATCTAAAATTGAGGGAGCAATTATTCGACTAAAAAAAGTAAATTTGCAGCATGCAAGTAGAGAAAAAAGATATACGTAGTTTATCGAAAGAACAATTGAGAGATTTTTTTGTTTCTCAAGGGGATAAATCATTTAGAGGGAATCAGGTGTACGAGTGGTTGTGGAGTAAAGGTGCTCATTCTTTTGAGGATATGAGCAATCTATCGAAAGCTACCCGTCAAATGTTGGAAGATCATTTTGTGATTAATCACATTCGCGTCGATAATATGCAAATTAGTTCGGATGGAACAATTAAAAACGGAGTAAAACTACACGATGGATTAATCGTGGAATCTGTTTTGATCCCTACCGAAACCCGTACTACGGCTTGTGTCTCTTCTCAAGTGGGGTGTAGTTTAGATTGTGAGTTTTGTGCTACAGCTAAACTGAAACGCATGCGCAATTTAAACCCAGATGAAATATATGATCAGGTTTTAACCATTGATCAACAGAGTCGACAAAATCACGGTCGTCCTTTGTCCAATATCGTTTTTATGGGGATGGGCGAACCGTTAATGAATTACAATAACGTACAAGCTGCGATTGATAAGATTACCTCAGAAGAAGGACTGGGAATGTCGCCAAAACGCATTACTGTTTCTACATCTGGAATTCCAAAAATGATCCGCAAATTAGCAGATGATCAAGTGAAATTTAAACTAGCAGTTTCTCTGCACTCTGCTATCGAAGAAACGCGTAATCGAATCATGCCTTTCTCTAAGAGTTTTCCATTGACAGACTTACGAGATGCACTACAATATTGGTATAGCAAAACAAAAAGTAGAATTACTTTTGAATATGTGGTTTGGAAAGGGATTAACGATGACAAAGCATCGATTGATGCACTAGTGAAGTTCTGTAAACAAATGCCGAGTAAAGTTAACCTAATCGAATACAATCCTATTGATGACGGGGAATTCCAACAGGCAGATGATCAGGCAATTACTAATTATATTAAAGCATTGGAAAGCAACGATATTACCGTAGTCGTAAGACGCAGTCGTGGGAAAGATATTGATGCCGCTTGTGGGCAATTAGCGAATAAATCATAACAATATAGAAAACAAATAAGGATAGTCTGTCTTTTTTGTTCACTAGATATTGCGTATAGTTGTGTACTATGACATAAAAAGTCATAAATTTGTTTGTCATGAATATTGTACAGCAAATACAGGAACCAATTAAGGTTGAAATGGAACTTTTTGAAAAGAAGTTCCACAAATCCATGGCTACCAAAGTAGCCTTACTAAATCGAATTACCTACTACATTGTAAACCGCAAGGGAAAACAAATGCGACCGATGTTTGTTTTTCTCGTTGCGAAAATGGTCTGTGAAGATGGAGCTAATGAACGTACGTATCGAGGAGCATCGGTTATTGAATTGATTCATACCGCTACCTTGGTCCACGATGATGTAGTGGATGACAGTAATAAACGCCGAGGATTCTTTTCTTTAAATGCCTTGTGGAAAAATAAAATCGCCGTTTTGGTTGGCGATTATTTACTTTCCAAAGGATTACTACTCTCTATTGACAACGGAGATTTTGATTTGTTGCGCATTATTTCAGTGGCTGTGCGTGAAATGAGCGAAGGAGAACTATTGCAAATTGAAAAAGCGAGGCGTTTAGATATTACAGAAGAGGTTTACTATGAAATTATTCGCCAAAAAACAGCTACGCTTATTGCTGCTTGTTGTTCTTTAGGTGCCGCCTCTGTACAACCTGATAATGTAGCACTCATTGAGAAAATGCGCAAATTCGGGGAAGTTATAGGTATGGCGTTTCAAATTAAGGACGACTTGTTTGACTATACAGATGGACCTATTGGAAAACCAACGGGGATCGATATCAAAGAACAAAAAATGACCTTGCCTTTAATTTATGCCCTTAATACCGCCACAAAAGAAAAGAGAAAGTGGCTCATTAATTCCGTAAAAAATCACAATGAAGACAAGCGCCGTGTAAAAGAGGTGATTGATTATGTCAAAGCGGTTGGCGGATTAACGTATGCGAGTAAAAAAATGATTGACTATCAACAAGAAGCTTTAACCTTACTCGAGGATTTTCCTGCTTCTCCTTTTAAAGAAGCCTTAATTACGATGGTTAATTACGTAATTGAACGTAAAAAATAAAAAATTCAACTCGAAGACCAACCTTTGTTGAATGGGAACGTCTACTAAAAAGGAAGATTCTACGTACTAAATAGCTGACGATAGTGGAGTAGGGGTACAGGAAGTATACATTACCCTTTTTTTAGATACGCATGATATTGGCTTAAAATCCAATAAAATAAAATAGTATTAACATTCGAATAGAAAAATGTTAGTTTGATTTTTGGAAATTTGCTTAGAATTGGCGTATCTTACATCAAGTCTAACCAACTATGAATAAAAGATAGGTCAAAAATCATTTATTCTCATTTAAGTTAATTCGTAACCTAATTGAACGAAGAATTTTTATGTTGGTTGTAGCAGTATAACCAACTCATTTTAAATTGTACAGAAAGCCCCAAATTTGGGGCTTTCTTGTTTTTATATTCTATTCAAGTTGAGGTTTTCTTACCGGAATAAAAAAAAGTATTTTTTTTCCAACCTTTTCCAACCTTCTTGCGTCTATGTAATAGATCAACCAATACATCAGCCATTATGAAAGGATTATTATTACTTATCGTTAGCTTGCTGCAAATCATCTGGACATTCGTCTCTCTTGATTTATCTTAAATTATAAAAAAAATGATTTTATAATTTATATTTTTTGAAATTAGCAAAGCCAAATTCAAATGAAATTGATACGATTATATCCTAAAAAAGTAGAAGACTACATTGATGATCTCCGAAAGGAGAAGCGAACTGCTCAACAAGAGGTATACCAACTGTTGTCGGGGAAGATGTTGAGCGTCTGTAGACAATACATCCTAGATATTCACTATGCTGAGGATGTAATGGTTTCTGCTTTTATGAAAGTGTTTACAAGCATGAGTAAATACGAAAATAAAGGGAGTTTCGAAGGTTGGATTCGGCGCATTATGGTCAATGAGTCCATTTCTTTTTTACGTACTCAAAAGCAATTAGCGTATTTTGATGAGCAGTGGATCAACCCAGTTGAAGAAATTGAAACGTACGACTGTGATCTTTCACTTGAGGATATTCAACGCCTGATCGATCAACTACCCGATGGATGTAAAACAATTTTCAATCTCTATGTCGTAGAAGGGTATAAACATCAAGAAATTGCAAAAATGCTTCAAGTAACTGAAGGAACATCCAAGTCACAACTAGCACAGGCGAGAAAACTGTTACAACAACAATTAGCAACCTTAAAAAATCAAGGCATATGGAATGGCGTAAAATAGAACAAGAGTGGAAAGAGAAACTGGAGGGACGTACAATAACTCCTTCAGCGAATGCATGGGATCAATTGGCCAACCAGTTAGATCGTCAAGAAAAGAAGACCAGCAAAAGAATTTATTATAAGTGGATGGCTATCGCTTCTTGTTTGGTCGTTGGTGGTATTCTTGGGGTGCTTTTCTTAAAGACTGAACCAGTGCTACAACCCACCACTCCAGATTTTACGGGAGAAGAATACTATGTCGTGACAGAGGAGGAACAGGTAAAAGAAGTGCGGCTAAAAGCAGAAGAAAGTAAAGCAGAAGAAAGTAAAGCAGGGTTGAATCAAAAGAAAGAAGAAGTACTACCCGTGAGAACAACACAACGTCTTGCGCTACAACAAGAAGTACTTGAATTGGCAGAACGCGGAAGTGAAGTGAAGATTCCGGTACAAGTAGATCTTGAGGTAATGGACTCCGTGGGGCTTAAAGAACAATGGAAAAACAGTGAACCAACGCGAGTTATCGTCAACAGTACCAAACTCCTTCAACAAGTAGAAGGAGAAATCGAGGTAGAGTATAGGGATACAAAAATGAAAAAATTTATAGAATTTACGAAGAAGGCAGTCGTAGATATATCAGATAGTAGATATGAGAAATAAGATAAAATGCACCATAGCTTGTTTAGCACTTTTGGGAATAACCACAGGGTATGCTCAAATTAGAATAGAACGAGAAGGACAAACGATAGAGGAGAACGAAAAACTCTCCAAAGCAACGGACCAATCGCTGAAAAAATTTGATTATAAAGTAAGTCGTATCGCCGTTGATATACAAAATGCAACAGTCAAAGAAAAAGAGCAATTGCGCATTCGGGTGGATTCGATCAATAATCTCATTGAGGCGAACAGCATGACCGAAGCAGAAGGCCAAGTTTTAAAAGCCAAGTTTGCCCAAGAGGCCTCTATTCGAATTGAAAATGAAGCGACGCGTATGCAAGATAGCCTAACGCAAGCTATTCAAAATCAGGTAAATTATGCCATGAGAAGTGGGGAATATCTCAAAGTAGCGGATACAACCAAAAGAGTAGCAACCATCTTGATTGGAAAATCATTTGATAGTCAGGGGAAAGAAGTTAAACTAAGTAGCGAAAAGCGAACAAGCTTGCGCTTCGGATTGATATATGGAATAAGCAATGTCGCAACAGAGGGGGCTTTTGCTAATTCAGAGATGCGTTATATTCCGTCCAACTTTGTTCAAGGAGGAATTTTCTTGAAGACCCGATTGATGAAAAATGATAATGCCTGGTATTTGCGCTATGGGATTGGATGGCAATTGAGTAACTTGAAACCAACAGGACATCGTTATTTTACAGTCGAAAATGATGAAACGATCTTAGTTCATCACGAAAAAAACTTAACTAAATCTCGTTTATCTGTTCGCAGTATTCAATTTCCTGCCTTTCTGGAATTTGATTTGAGTAAACCTAAAGTGGATGAAAAAACAGGAAAAAAATACTTTATTAGTGAAGATTCTTGGCGTTTTGGAATCGGAGGTTTTATCAATCTTGTTGCAAATGACAGTAGAGGTAATCAAATCTACCGTTATAATGAGGATGGCGTTGCCTACCGTGTGGATGAAAAAGGAGATTTAGGGTTTAATAAAGTGCGTTATGGTATGGGAGCTTTTGTCGCCTATGGTTCTTGGGGTATACACTTCCAGTATGAAGTAACTCCTTTGTTTAAAAATAACAGTGTAAAACAAAATATGTGGTCGTTGGGAATACGCACCGATATCTAAAAGAAACTAAAAATGAATCAAGTAATCCAAAATAAACTGATATCCCTCTTCTTTCTTTTCGGACTAAGCGGGTGTATGTATGCACAATCCAACATATTGAAGGGGACTGTCATGGATAGTCAATCCAAAATGGGAATTGAAGGTGTTACGATAAGTACAGCTGAAGGAAATAACTTTACAATTACCAATAGCGAAGGCGACTTTCTACTTTCAATTGATGAACAGGTAGATTCCGTCTGGTTTAGCCATAGAAACTATGCGTTAAAAGAGGTAAGTACTAAAGCTGCCATGTTGATTGAACTAGAGGTAATTAGCCAAGAGCTAGAGGAAATTGTTGTTTGGGATAAATCCTTTTTCAAGCCTTTTGATCAAGCATTAGAAAGGGCGAAAAAAATTGTTGAAAAGGGTGACGTGTATCAAACTTATGTGCGAGCATTTAATCTAGTGAATAATGATTTCAGTAATGTAGCGGATGGTCTTGTTGATTTTTATATTGAAAAACCCTATAAGAATCCTCAAGTTGAGGTTAAACAAAATAGGGTGCTTATTTCTGCTGCTGATGTAAGCAGTGAGGATGATTTAGCTGAGATGTTCAATGTTTTGAATTTGGAGGGAGTATCTCATTCTTTGGCGGGTAAAAGAAGAATAATGGAACTTCAAAAAATTATTAAGCGGGAGAAGGACTACGAATATACAGTGAAAAAGCAAAAGGGAATTCAAGGGGAAGATACCTTTGTAATTGCGTTTCGCCCCAAAGAAAATTTAAGAGGTTGGGAATATTATGAAGGGTATATGATATTTACTGCGGATCAGCAATATCTAATGGAGTATCGGTATGACTTCGCGGAAAGCTATAGACAAAATAGGGCAGTACTTCCTATGATTTTTGCGAAGATGGTGTTCAATACACTAGAATATCATGTAATATATCGCAAACATTTGGAGGATTATCGTTTATCTTATATTGGCATTACTACTAATTTAGATATAGATAGTAAATTATTTGGCAATAACAACATAGCCACTGTGGAAGAGCTTGTTGTAGATGCTGTCATAAAGAATACAAATCCTCCTACTACTGGAGCAAAGGGCATGGATCTTTTTAAACGTCATAGCAAGTATCAAACGGAGTTTTGGAAAAATAGAAATATTCGATTACTTACCACAAATGAGGAAGCAATTCTTCGAGTACTAGAAGAAAGAAGTCAACCTTAATCCTATACCAAGAGAAAAGAAGTTGTTTTATTATAAAGCAACTTCTTTTTTTATCTTTGTGGATCAAATGTAACCTATGATTTCCAAAAATACCATTGATACCGTTTTCGATACTGCTCGTGTAGAGGAGGTCATTGGCGATTTCGTTAATTTAAAGAAAGCAGGAGCAAACTACAGAGGGTTGAGTCCTTTCGTCAACGAAAAGACACCGTCTTTTATGGTGTCTCCAGTCAAGCAAATTTGGAAAGACTTTAGTTCAGGCAAAGGAGGGAACGCTATTACCTTCTTGATGGAACACGAACATTTCTCTTATCCAGAGGCCATCCGTTATCTCGCAAAGAAATACGGCATTGAAATTGAAGAAACGGAACAAACGGACGCAGAGAAAGAACAGTTGAATGAAAAAGAAAGTATGTTCATCGTTTCGGAGTTTGCTAAGAGCTACTTTGAAGACACGTTAACCAATTCGGAAGAAGGAAGAGCCATCGGATTATCGTATTTTAAAGAGAGAGGATTTACTACCGATACAATTAAAGCCTTCGGGCTGGGATATTCCCCCAATAAGTGGGATGCCTTTACGGAAGAAGCCCTTAAAAAAGGATACTCGCTCGACTATCTAGAAAAAACAGGGCTGACAATTGTGAAAGAAGACAAGCGTTTTGACCGTTTTAAAGGACGCGTCATGTTTCCCATCCAAAGTATGTCTGGCCGTGTTTTGGGATTTGGAGGGCGTATTCTCACCAATGATAAAAAAGCAGCGAAATACCTCAATTCACCCGAAAGTGATATTTACCACAAAAGTAAGGTGCTTTATGGAATTTCACATGCCAAGCAAGAAATCGCCAAAAAAGACAACTGTTTCTTAGTAGAAGGTTACACGGATGTTATTCAAATGCACCAAACAGGGGTGAAAAACGTGGTTGCCTCTTCGGGTACTGCCTTGACACCAGATCAAATACGATTAATTAGTCGATTGACGCAAAACATTACGATGCTTTTTGATGGAGACGCGGCGGGAATTAGAGCGTCTTTTAGAGGAGTAGATTTAATTCTGGAAGCGGGAATGAACGTGCGTATTTGTCCCTTACCTGATGGAGAAGATCCCGATAGCTTTGCGCGTAAACATACCTTAGAAGAATTAGAAACGTATTTCGAAGCGCATTCAACCGATTTTATTCGCTTTAAAGCGAATGCGCTCATGGAGGATTCCAAAGGCGATCCTATTAAAAAAGCAGAGATTATTCGCGATATGGTAACGAGTATTTCTAAAATACCCGATCCCATTAAAAGAGAAATCTATATTCAAGAGTGTTCTCGCATTATGGATATCTCCGAAGAGGTCATCTTTACTTCGCTCGCGCAAATTAACAAAAAGGAAGTAGCCGAAGCCAATAAGAAGTTTGTTCAAGAGAACAAGCAAATGGAGGTGGTTCACGTTGAAAAGAAAGAAGAAGTTGCGGTTGATGCTTTATTTCTTTTAGAACAGCGTATTATAGAAATCTTGTTGCTTTATGGTAATGAAGAAGAACAGTTTGTTGAACTTGTGTTTGAAACCAATGAAGACGACGAAATTGTCGAAGTTGAACACAAAATCGTACAAAAAGTTTACGAGAGAATCTATTTGAGCTTACAAGAAGACGAAGTACAACTAACCAATCCGATTTTCAAGCAATTGTATACGGATATTATGAACTATTTTCACAACAATACGTGGAGCCTAGAAGATTACCTCAAGCGATTAGATAGCGAATTGTCCGGACAGGTGACGAGTATACTCATGGAAGAAGAAAAAGAAAGTCTTCATAAGTGGGAAACACAAAATATATTTGTCAAGCAAAAAAAGGATGGGATTGCACAGTACGTTACAGAAACGATTTTAACCTTGCGTATGCATTTGGTTAATTCAATTATCGAAAAGTATAAAAGTAAATTGGGAGATGTAGAACAAGAACGCGCGTTTGAAATACTCGGAATTATTATCGATTACTCCACATTAATGAATACATTTTCTAAGCGATTGGGGCAAGTGACCACGCGATTTAGATTATAAGATAAACCTCATTTATTTAAATGGGGTTTTTTTGTCGCTTTTTTTTACAAGATGTGAATCAATTGGATCAATAAAAAGTGAATAAGATACCGATACTACATCAATTCTCTTTTTTTTGTTTCCTGTTAAGTAAAAGAATTCAACTAATAGCAAATTATGATTTTTTTTTAAAATACAACGGGTTGTTTGTGAGTTTAATGTTGTTTATTTATATATTTGTGTAGTTATTTTTAGGTTTTTTAAGATATTGTATGAAATGACACAAATGATGTAAGGATTTTTTAAATACGATCGATTTTGTTAAGGAGGTTTACGTGTTTTTGTTGTGATTTTTTTATGAAAAAGAAGGAGGTCTCTATAATATATGAAAAATATTTAAAATAAAGAGGGGGTTTTTGTCATATTCTAATTTTTTTTCTAGCATTACTTTTGAAGTATAAAAACAAAATAAAACGCAAGTGCAACAAAAGCAGGCGTATAGTATAAAATAAAAAATTTTTAAGCATATGAAAGATACAAGGAGAGAACACGACTTTTTAGGTGAATTAGATATTCCTAATGATAAATATTACGGTATTCAAACATTCCGTGCTGTTGAGAATTTTAATATTACGGGTCTTACCCTTAATCACGAAAAAGGATTAATTAAAGCCTTAGGTGAAGTAAAAAAAGCGGCTGCTCTAGCCAATAAAGATTGTGGTGTCTTGGATTCAAAGATCGCAGATGCGATTTGCTTCGCTTGTGATCAAGTAATTGCAGGAAAATACGACGACCAATTTGTGAGTGATTTAATTCAAGGTGGAGCGGGGACGTCTGTAAACATGAATGCAAATGAAGTAATTGCCAATGTTGCATTGGAACACTTAGGACATAAAAAAGGAGAGTATCAATTTGTACACCCCAATAATCACGTAAACTGCTCTCAATCCACCAATGATGCATATCCAACTGCATTTAGATTAGCTTTATACTACAAATTAGAGGGATTTTGTACAATTATTGCAGAGTTGCAAAAAGCATTTGCTGCAAAAGGAGAACAATTTAAAAGTGTACTTAAAATGGGACGTACACAGTTGCAAGATGCTGTTCCAATGACCTTAGGTCAAGAGTTTTGCGCATTTGCTACCACGGTAGGAGAGGATTTATTGCGTTTGCGTGAAGCACAGCGCTTAATCTTAGAAGTGAATATGGGAGCAACAGCGATCGGAACAAAAGTAAATGCACCAGAAGCTTATCCTGAATTATGTGTACAGTATTTAGCGAAAGAAACAGGCTTACCTTTAGTATTATCACCTGATTTAATCGAAGCAACAAGTGATACAGGTGCCTATGTACAAATCATGGGAACTATTAAACGCGCAGCAATTAAGATTTCAAAAATATGTAATGATTTGCGTTTGTTAAGTTCGGGTCCTCGTACAGGGTTCAATGAAATTAACCTTCCTGCTCGCCAACCAGGATCGTCTATTATGCCGGGAAAAGTAAATCCTGTTATTCCAGAAGTGGTCAATCAAACTTGTTTTTATGTCATCGGACAAGATTTAACACTGACGATGGCTGCTGAAGCAGGACAGTTGCAACTCAACGTAATGGAACCTGTTATCGGATTTGCATTATTCACTTCACTTGAATATTTAGGTAATAGCTTGAATACCTTGATCGAAAAATGTATCGTTGGTATTACAGCAAACGAAGAACACTGTGCGAACTTAGTGATGAACAGTATAGGTATCGTGACGCAATTAAATCCAATTTTAGGATACGAGGCTTGTGCAAGTGTGGCTGGAGAAGCTCTATTATCAGGAAAAAGTGTCCACCAAATTGTTGTAGAGGAAAGAAAATTAATCACACAACAAAAATGGGATGAGGTTTACTCATTAGAGAACTTGATTCACCCAAAACTAATTGTGTCCTAAACTAAAATCACATCATAATATGAAAAAGATCTTAAGTATGTTGGTTGTTTGTTTACTTGTTTTTCAAGCACAAGCACAAAACAAAAAAAATAGTACAGGGGAGCAAGATTTGCCCCGTGTAATTATTCTAGCAACGGGAGGAACAATCGCAGGAGCTGGTGAGTCATCAACAAAGGCAGCTTATACTGCGGGTAAAGTACCCATTGATGATTTGTTGAATGCAGTTCCACAAATGCACAATATCGCTAAAATTAAAGGCGAGCAAATTGCGCAGATTGGAAGTCAAGATATGAATGTAGATACTTGGTTAAAACTGAGTAACCGCATCAATGAAATTTTTGAGAAAAATGAAGCGGAGGGTGTTGTTGTAACGCATGGAACAGATACACAAGAAGAAACAGCGTATTTCTTAGAGTTAACAGTAAAGTCTGCAAAACCAGTTGTATTAGTAGGAGCGATGAGACCTTCCACAGCTATGAGTCAAGATGGTAACCGTAACTTGTTAGATGCAGTTATGGTAGCAGCCTCTCCTAATAGTAAAGACGTTGGTGTTGTTACAGCAATGAATGAAGAAGTCTATGCAGCAAGAGATGTAACAAAAACCGTTACAACGAATATCGCAACGTTTAAGTCGAGAAATTTTGGACCTATTGGACTAATTTATGACGGAAAAGTCAATTACTACTATAAAACACTGCGTTCACCAGAACAAAAGTTTGATGTCAAAGGCTTAACGAAACTTCCTCAAGTAGAAATTGTATACGGCTATGCAGATGCAAGTCCAAGAGCGGTTAACGCGGCAATTGATGAAGGAGTAAAGGGAATTGTCTATGCAGGAATGGGAAATGGAAATTTCAATGCGCCTGTTGGAGAAGCTTTAGAAAAAGCAGCTAAAAAGGGAATTGCAGTTTGTAGATCGGCTCGTGCAGGCTCTGGAAGAGTCACTTTATTTAATGAAGTCGACGATAAAGCACTAGGATTTGTTGTCGCAGATGATTTAAATCCGCAGAAAGCTCGTGTTTTATTGATGTTAGCCTTAACGAAAACGAGTAATCAACAAGAATTACAAGATATATTCTTTAAGTATTAAATCCTGTTGAGTACATCAGAAGGAGTAAATGAAAAGGGGAGCGTATAGAACAAGTTTTTTTTGTTCGCTCCTTTTTTTGTACCAAATGATGAGCTTGATGACCTTAAATCGAATGTTATGTTATTGATTCAGTTTGCAATTTTAATTGCTATGATATTAATCGGTTCCCAAATGAAGGGAATTGGATTAGGTGTGATGGGAATGGTCGGATTACTTATTTTTGTCTTTGTTTTTAATATGAAACCTGGCGATCCACCCATTGATGTTATGTTAGTGATTATGGCTATTGTAACCACAGCCGCAACCTTACAAGCGTGTGGTGGATTAGATTATCTTGTGCGATTGGCAGAGAAAGTCATCCGCAGTAACCCTTCTAATATTGTGTTTATTGCGCCTTTTACGGTGTACTTCTTCTGTTTGTTTGCAGGAACCGCGCACTTATTATACTCCTTATTACCTATTATTGCTGAGGTAGCAACCAAAAAGAGAATTAGACCTGAACGTCCATTAAGTGTGTCGGTGATCGCCTCTCACTTAGCGATAACAGGAAGCCCAATGAGTGCTGCTACAGCTGCCTTTGCAGGAGCGAGTATCTTGGCCTATCCAGGAGCGTTAATTGACATTATGAAAATCTGTATTCCCGCCTGTTTAATTGGAATATTGATTACCTGTTTAGTTGTATTGCGTAAAGGAAAAGAATTGAAAGATGATCCAATCTTTCTCGAAAAAATGAAAGATCCTGAATTCGCGAAAAGTTTAGATGCGGATGAAGATGCCTGCGGAAACCAAATTCCTTTGAAAAAAGGAGCAAAAATATCAGTTGTGATATTTGCTATTGCTGTACTATTGATTGTTGTTGCTGGTGCTTTTCCACACCTACTTCCTCAGTTTGAACCGGGAGAAGCTAGTTTAGTTGTAAAAGCAAATGGCGAATTACAAATGGTAAGTGTAATTAGTATGATCACGCTTACTGCTTCTGCATTAATGATGCTGATCACCAAAACAAGCGCAATAAGCGTAACCAAAGTAAGTTTGTTTTCATCGATGGCAACTGCAGTTGTTTCTGTTTTTGGAGTAGTTTGGATGAGTGCTACTTTCATGGCACATAACGAAGTTGCAATTAAAGGCTTTTTGAGTGATGTCGTATCCTTATATCCTTGGACGTTTGCCATTGCTGTATTTATACTCGGTGCACTAATGTTCAGCCAGGCTGCAACTACCAAAACAATGATGCCTTTAGGTATGGCTTTAGGCGTTTCTAACCCTGCTTTGATCGCTATTTTCCCTGCGGTAAACTCTGATTTTGTGCTACCAGGTTACCCAACTTTGTTAGCCGCAATCAACTTCGATCGAACAGGTAGTACTAAAATTGGAAAATTCGTGGTGAACCACAGTTTTATGATTCCCGGATTAGTGGCCGTTACAGTGGCGATAGCTGCAGGTTTCTTACTCGGTTCTGTCTTACTGTAAAGTGACCCCCCCTTAACTATTTATGCTATGAAAAAAATAATATTGTTTATCGCATTCGTTGTGCAAGTAAGTATCTTTGCACAAGAAACACAGACAAGTAATGACACGATTTCTAAACCTTTACTACCCGTAGAGAAAATTGATCTGTTGAAAAACGTAGATATGATCTTTAATATGCGTTTTGCCAATGACAACATTTTTCACGATGGTAAATTTCAAGAGTCCTCCTTTAGCAATAATCAATTTAGATTAGAGATTAAAGGTAAAATTCACGAGAAAGTTTATTTTAGATTTAGAGATCGCTATACGAAAAGTACGGACCCAGGGAGTCGTGATAACATTAGTAGATCAACCGATATGGCATTTATTGGTGTAACCTTATCCCCAAAAACACAATTAAATCTTGGTAAGATGAGTGCGGATTGGGGAGGATTCGAATTCGACCTGAATCCAATTGATATCTTAGAGTATAACGATATCCTCGAATATGCAGATAACTTCCTTACAGGAGTAGGAGTAACTCATCAAGTTTCCCAAAATCACTCTTTCGGTTTGCAAGTCCTCAATTCACGCGTTTCAGATTTTGAAGACGTATATAAAGGACAAATGCCAGAAGGCATTGAAAAAGCAAAAGCTCCAATGGCTATTGTAACAAATTGGAGAGGTAGTTTTTTCGGAGGAAAATTTGAAACAATCTATAGTTATAGCTACTTTCAAGAAGCAAAGAATAGAGGAATGAACTACTATTCACTTGGAAATAAATACCAAGAGGGCCGCTTTAAATTGATGTATGACTTTAAATATAGTAATGAAGGATTAGATCGAAAAGGAATTATCACCGGAATGATCCCTGGAGAAGGTGTAGTAGCACAACAAAACGTATCTTATTTAGAAAACTGGATGAAGGCAGAATACCTTATTACACCAAAAGTAAATGTAACGCTGACACTAATGAATAATAATGCCTATGCGAAAAACCTAGTTTCAGAAAATAGCGGAGTAAGTCATATCCGTTCTAGCTATGGATTTATTCCAACAGTAGAGTATTTACCATTTAAAAATATGAATATTCGTTTCTATGCTTCTTATGTCGGTAGATATTACAATTATTCAAGCTACGCTAAAGAACACTTAGGACAAGAAAACTACAATACGGGTAGATTAAGCGTTGGGTTTATTGCGCCGTTATTGATTTTTTAATGACTATAGTTTGATGTTGATACAAAAAAGGAGAGCGGAAGCTCTCCTTTTTTGTTCGTCGTTCGTTGTAGCGATTATCGTTTAAAGAGAACACTTCCTTATTTAGAAGAATCTACCGATACCTCCTAACAGATCACAGATCACTTTTTGTCGTTCGTTGTAGAGATTATTATTTAAAGAGCACACCTTCCTTATTATAGAAAAATCTACCGATACCTCCTAACAGATCACGGATCGCTTTTTGTCGTTCGTTGTAGCGATTATCGTTTAAAGAGAACACTTCCTTATTTTAGAAAAATTGACCGATACCTCCTAACAGATCACAGATCACTTTTTGTTGTTCGTCGTAGAGATTATCGTTTAAAGAGAACACTTCCTTATTTTAGAAGAATCTACCGATACCTCCTAACAGATCACAGATCACTTTTTGTTGTTCGTCGTAGAGATTATCGTTTAAAGAGAACACTTCCTTATTTTCAGAAAAATTGACCGATACCTCCTAACAGATCAGTGATAGCTCCCAACAAACAACAAACAACCGACAAAAAATCTAAGATAACCTTAAATAAGAGTTTAGTGTAGCTTATCTCCGAGGTACCTTAATGATGAATCCATGGTGAGTCCATAGTGCGTGTATTAAAACAGCTATTTTAATGGACGCACTATGGACTCACTATGGACGCACTATGGACTCACCCCTTATAAAACATAAACAATCTCGTTCTACTATAAGTACAGTTAATCGATTCTATTTTCTCTTTATATAATAGGCGTATTTTTCTTTTGCTTGATGCAGTAAACAACAAACGACAAACAACTCTTAAAACTCCCAATCCACCGATACCTCATAACTGATATCTCATAACTGATATCTCATAACTGATACCTCATAACTGATACCTCATAACTGATACCTCATAACTGATACCTCATAACTGATATCTCATAACTGATATCTCATAACTGATAACAGATCACTTCCAACGAACAAAAAAACTTTAGTGTGTAACAGCTGTTATACTAGTGAGTTGCGCTTAAACTGAAAAATACTTTTCAAAAAAGGCGATAAATAATTTGGAAGTGGTGAAAAAGGTACTACTTTTGCATCCGCATTAAACAAGCAGACGTTCATATAAAAGCAGTAGAAAAGACTTTAGATTAGTTCAGCAATATTTTTAAAAAATAAATTTGGATAATCGAAATAAAGAGTCTTATCTTTGCAGTCCGCTTCAGTAAAAGCTGGGGATTGGCGAAAGAGAGAAAATTTTTTTTCTCAAAAAAGCTTTGCTAATTCAAAAAAGTTTTTTACTTTTGCACTCGCTTTGAAAAACAAGTGAGCTTAAGAAACGATCATAGACATATTGGACAACAGCATACGAAAAAAGAGAGTAAGGTGATTTAGAATCACGAAATAAACTA
>NZ_JBMVQP010000020.1:0-68395 GCF_050522425.1 Myroides sp. C6-3
ATAATTACAAGAAACTTATCCTGGATAATGTAGAAGAATAATTAGATCTCACTAGATGTACTTGCTCGGGTGCATACTTTACAAATTCGTTGATATAGTTAGCTTCGTATTTAGTTAAATCTCGAAACATTTGCCCTTTATTATAAAAGCGTTTTTCTGTTATAACCTCATCAACTCGATTATCATAAACACATCTTAATTCATTGCGTACGCTTTCAATTGAAGTGCCTTCAATCTCATTATGAATATTTATTAGTTTATTAAACTTTCGTTTGTCTATTAAGCTGTAAACGTCTTCATTTCGGCTAATACCTAACTCTAAATCAATAAAAGTTGGATACGCTCTGTAAATGTCAAATTCTATTAATTTAAGTGATGGTGGTAACATTCCACGTAAAGGACGTGATAAAGATGTTATTGGATTGTATTCCCGATTTTCATCAATTTTAACGTTAAAAACTTCGTCCATTTTTTCGGGTTTATACAAACCTGTGAACTTTAGAAGTATAAACAAAACGTACTTTTCCCAATTGTTTTTTGAAAATGGTGTATAACTTGGGTTTTCATCTACCTTTTTATATAATTGATGTAATAATTCTAAATCGTGTTTAAAATACTTTTCATCTAGCTTCTTACCCTTTTTATAACTATTTAGATACTTGAAGTAATCGTTTTTCCCTAATGGATTTGAGCTTATAAATTTAAAATGCTCTATAAATACATTATCTAAAGGTGTACGTCGACCTTCACTTTTTTCAATAGCATCATTTATTGTAAAAACGTGCTTTTGACTGTTTAAGGCTTGTTTTATTCGTGAAGTAAAGTCTGTTTGCCATTCTGTTATAAAATCCGTATATTTACTCATATTCTCAGCTACAAGAATATTAGAGCTATTTGTGTTTTGTGTACTCATAGCTCTATTTTTTTTGAACTAAACTTTGTTCTAACTCAGACTTTTTAAAGTAGCGTTTGCCACCAATACCGTGTGAAGTGATTTTACCTTTCTTTTCGTATCTCCAAAGCGTGGCTGTTGTAATTTTTAAAAACTGCATTGCTTCAGTACGTGTCAAAAATTCTTCTTGTTCTGTTTCCTGACGTTGAGGTGCTTGATTAATTAATAACTCTGCTGTTCTTTGAGCTATTCTTTCAATAAGTGTGTCCGTGTTTATAGGACTAAAAACTAAATCGTTCATTGACTTATAATATTGAGTTAATTAATAAACCCTCGTCAGGGCTTCATTTTCAATTGAATACCCCAAATTTATAGCGAACGACTTGGTACTTAAACTGGTACTGGTACTATTACAGTACTATTGTTTCAAACTCATTTAGAAACCATTCTTTTGGTTCTTTACCTATTGATTTTAAATGTGTTAATACTTTTTTAATTATTTCGGGATTATTACGTAAATTTTTATTTTGATTTGAAACTGTGTAGTTTGCAATCGTACATTTTAGATAAACTTCATTAAGCATATATTTATCAGCTAATTTTCGAAAGCTTAAATCTGTATTAAGTAAAATATTACCTTCTTTAATAATTAAATCTTCATCAAGTTCTCCCAAAGCTAATTTTAAACCAATCTTAAAAAGATATCCTTCCTTCTTTGTAGGTTTTTTCTCAATGGTATTAGATTGATTGTTTTCTTTTATTGTTTGTACTTGTGTTTCTAAATATATTTTCAAATAATTATCTAAGTACATTTTAGCTTTTCTGTAATTATCGTCAAATGCTTTTTTATTGAAGTTATTATTTAAGAATCCATTTAAAACTGAATTTATATTTTCTTTGTCGTTTATAATTGTTTCAATGATTTTTGTTCTTATTGGCTCGTAATTTAGATTTTGTATTTCTGAAATTAGACCTTCGCCAAACTCTTTTGCTTGTTGTAACAAACTATCTGCTGAATTATCAAAGTCTTTCATTTCTTTGAAACTATTAAGTATATTTTCAATATTTCTAAACTGTTGATAAATATTGGTTTCTACAATAATATGAGTATAGCATTCTTTCGGTTCTTTTCCTTCCATTAAATCGTTATAAAATTCTCTTGACTTATCATTTAATTTTTTTTCTGAAGGAGCTTTTTTAATATTGCTTTGAATTCCTTTTAATTTTAGCATAGTAGCATTTACTTTTTCTTCTCCAAATCGTCCTATCCAGTATTTTGAAACATCTGGTTTTAGTGACGTATTTGCAAATTCATTTTGAAAAGCCTGCATAAATTCACTATCATCTTCGAAACTTATGAATAAATTAACGTGTGTATTACCTAATTGCTGAATTTTTCTATATTCAGCATTAAATTCTTCTTTAATGCTTTTAGGTGCTAATTTGAACTTTTTATTTTTGTCTTTCATAGCTGGTTATTAGTTAATTAAACAATGCTTTTAAAATAGTTACTTGTTTCTTTTGCTAAATCTTTGTTTGATTTTCCGATATATGCCAAGAACATTGCTTCTGAAGAATGCCCTGTGGTGTAAATTAAATAGGTTGTTGGTATTTTTCCGTAAAAATTAGTAGCAAAAGAACGTCTTCCAATATGAGAGGTTATAAGTTCATATTTAGGAAATTCTCCTGATACTTTTCTATATTGTTTACTCTTTGGTGCTGTTTCAACTTTTTTACTTCCACTTACAATTTGTGTAATTCCAGCACGTTGGCAAACTTCTTTTATATATAAGTTGTAATTCACATCTGATATTTTTCTTGGAAAATCTCCGTTTCTCTTTTCTAGTATTTCAATAACTTTTGGGTGTATTGGTACTGTCATAGGTTTTTTAGTTTTAACTTGAGTGAACTCTAAAAACATTTCATTATTTTCAATGCGAATCATATCTTTTTTAAATCTCATAAAATCAGATACTCTTTGCCCTATATAACAACTAATTATTAACCAATCTCGTGCATTATCTAAATACTCAGGTAAATTATTAGTTTCTTTTATTTGTTCTATCTCTTCAAAAGTTAAGTAAATAGGAATTACCTTTTCTCTATCTATTCGTAAACCTTCCATTTGTGGGTGTGTTTCTAATCCTACAAAAGAAGCGTGTCTGCAAAATGTTTTTATAAATACTAATTCTCTTTGTATAGTGTTTTGAGAATAACCATGTTTTTTTTGATACGCTACAAATTCTTGTTTGAACTTATCGTTTACATCTTTTATTAAAATTGTTTTTTTACGTTCTTTCTGAAAACGAATCAATTTGTTTTTAACAACATTGTTCTTTTTGCGTAATGATTCCGAAATTTCGTGTTTACGATAATCTAAATAATAATCAATATAGCTGATTAAGTCAGTTGGAATTTTAGCCTGTTCTTCTTCTTCCTTAGTTTTAGGAGGGTTGTAATAAATATCAATTTGGTATTCTAACCATTTTTTATTTACTACTTTTAAAACCTCATCGCTTGGTACTAAATCAAAAGCCGTTAATATATGAGTTCTGATATTTTCAATTTCTTCATTTATAGCAAACTGCTTGTTTTTTATTTCTTTTACTTCATTTTGTTTGTCAATATCTCTGTAGTTAGGAAAATCAGTTTTAGTATGTAAATTTTTCCAATAAACTTTTTCAACAATAATTTTAGAACGACAATAAAAAGAGTAAGGATTTTTACTTCCATCAATACGAAATGATAAACGAACTTCTAAAGGTGCTTTTTCTTTTGTAGAACGATAAGAGAATGTTACAGCAGACATTATTAAATATTTTTGAATGTATAAACTCAAATTTAATAAATTTGCACACAACTTGCACACAAAAATTAAATCAGTTAAAATAAAATGTAACTTTAAAAAATATTTATATTTGTAATGTACTGATTAATAACAGTATTATGTTTTAATTAGTTTTAAATAATTTCAAACAATTTCATTAGCAATACTCTCGGCGACTCCACAGATAATAAAGCCTAACTATTGATAATTAAATAGTTAGGCTTTTTTTATGTCCAAATCTGTACGCTTTTTGTACGCTTTTATTTTTCGGATCCTTTTATATACTCCTTTCTATGTTGTCTTATCTTCACTTTTTTTGTCTAAAAAGCAATGTTTTTACCGTGTTTTTTGATTTAGTATTATTAATCGAATAAGTTAAAAAAACAATTATACTGTAAAAGTGATTTTTAGAGGCTTCCCCCATTAGTAAGACTCTTTATTAATATACTTCTCGTAAAGCAGTATTATAAATACATTCCAAATTATTAACTTCAAACAAAACTGTCAATTATGAAAGCAAGTAATTTTAGTGAGAACCAAATCATTAAAGCTCTCAAAGAAAATGAACAGGGAAGATCGGTAAGTGAAATCTCTCGAGAATTAGGTATCGGTAAGAGTACGTTTTACTATTGGAGAAAGAAGTATGGTGGAATGGAAAAACATGAGTTGAAGCGCTTAAAAGAACTTGAAGAAGAAAATCGCAAGCTCAAACAGATGTATGCTGATGTTAGTTTAGACAATAAAATGCTCAAAGATATTCTGTCAAAAAAGTTCTAAGCTCAGCAGATAAAATAGAAAGGGTAAAGTATCTGTTAGAGCAATGCAAGTTATCGATCGTTCGTATTTGTTTATTAGTTGGATTAAGCCGATCAATGTGGTATTATCAAAGTAAAAAAGATGATACAGAGGTTATTGATAAACTAAGTGCATAAGAAACGTTTAATAACAAGAGTTAAACAGCCTTTAGAAACACCGCAAGTACTCAATGAGTGTTGGAGTATGGATTTTATGAGTGACTTTCTTACAGATGGCAGAAAAGTACGAGTTTTTAATGTATTAGATGACTGTATACCAGTTACAAAGATTGGCTGATAAATGGAGAGAGGATTATAATTTTAATCATCCTCATAAAGCATTAGGAAATAAATCTCCTAAAGAATATAAGCCCAGATTTGATGAAGAATTTAAATTCTTCATCAAATCTCAACATAATAAGAATTATTTGTCGAATTTAGAGGCGTCCTAAAATGAAAAAGCCTACACCCATTAATGATTAATCAAAACACTGTTGGCTACTATTTTTACAAAAGAATAAACAAGAAACAAAATGAAAAAAAAGTTATTTAAAATTGTCACATTATCTGTTGCGTTATTTTCAGTAATGATGTTAGTTCAAAGTTGTGCAGCTCCAGCACTTTCAAGACAGCCGATGCATTTTCAAAAAGAAACCGCTCAAAATGGTTTACTTATAGGCTCAATAACTTTTCCAAAGGAGAAAGCTAAATATAATGGATATTTCATAAGAATAACTGCAAAAGATACGGATGAGAAAATTGCGAATAAAAATTCAATTGAAATACAAATAAGCCCAGAACAAATATGGAAAATGAGGCATAAGGGGCAATTAGACAATGGTTTAACCTATTTATTTTCAATCGAAAGACCTGAAGGGAAATATGAAATTTCAAGTATACGACTATTTACAAACAGCGGATTCGCAGCACTGCAACGAACAAGTTATTCAAGCAGTTTTTCTATTCCTTTTGATGTTAAAAAAGGGGAAATCACCTACGTTGGCAACATCATGTTCAATGAACATTCAAAGGCAAATGATACCCTAATTTCATATAAAAACAATTATGAAAAAGACATTAATGCAATAAAAACCATACAACCAACTATAGATTGGAGTAAGGCAATTAATGACCTAAATAGAAAAATTGAATATAACAATAATAAAGTAAAAAGATAAAAACATCTACCAACAGTAATTTGCAAAAATTGTAGGATTCGCCCTAAATTTAGCCTTGGTTTTGTATCTTTGAAATCAACAAACACAAAACCCCAAGTTATAATTCGGGGCATTACAAACCAAATTGCCCCTACCCTATTTACTTCTGTTTCGGATACTACCCTTGTTTTTTTGATTTTACTGCCCCCCCCTGGGTTGATTGCATTCTTCTAAAACAAAGGCGGAATGAAGCAGCTGAGTGGCTTGAGTTGAGCCTTTTACTTTTTCAGCACTTCGTGTGAACATAGCCGCTTCAAAGTCGTTTAGTACTGTAGTTAGACCATTTTCTCTCCAGGGTGTTGCTACACGTCCTTTAGTAATAATACGAGCTAAGAGTAAGGCATCTAATAAGGCTTGGTTTGCGCCTTGTCCTTTAAACAGACTGTACATACGAAAAATTTCATTTGTTAATGAAAATGATTTTCAATATTGGAGTTAAATGATTGACAGAATTACTGATGATACAATTAATAATCATTTTCAAGCTATAACCACACGTATGATTAATATTTATCAAAAAGTATGGGATGATTTCAAAATAAAAGATCTTATAAAGATTCAAAATCAATAATAGGATCTGATTTATTGTGTCGAAAAATAATTACCGATTAATCACACACAAAATGATTTAGTAGAAATGATCAAATTAAAAGTAGAGCAAGAGAAATTTTAAATACCTTAGCACTATTCTAGTACAATCCAACTATCATGATCGATCCAAAACTAATCAAGATTCTATCTAAAGTTTATTTACATCAAAATACAGTAGCTTATGATAGCGATAAAAAGTTCTATACCTATCAGCTACAACCTAATAATATAAAAGAAAAAGATCTTTCTTTATTGACTGCTAGTGGGTATTCAATCAATCAAATTGAACATTATCAGCACAATCAAGTTGTACAGGATTTAAGAACAATCGTCAATCAAGAAGGATTAGAACATAAAATCTATCATTTATTTATCAAAGCGATTGGTACTGGACTTCACCGCGGCTTACAGCCCATTATTAGCTATGCCTACGCCAAGCATCTACCCGATCATATTTTCGAACCTTTTGCAGAAGACACTTTTCGAAATCCTTGTAAAATATGTGGATTGCCCAAAGAAAACTGGGAGAATGATGGAAAGAACAGTCATGATTTATACATCGGTTATTGTCGTATTGGTGGTTATACCGAAATCCTTTTAGATTTAAGAGAAATCTCAACCTTAGCCCCAATTAAAGCGGACAAAAATGATATAGAAGTATTTAAAAATCTTATAGACTGTATCGAGCAAGCCAATGAAAATGAAACACCTACAGATCTATTAAACCGAATTTCAAAAGCAAAGATACTCCCAAATAGCAACAATACCTCCTGAACTTGGTTGTTGCGTATTTTAGCTACTTTGGGTATTTTACGCAATAAGTTCGTTGAGGATTACAGTATGCTCAATGGTTTTACGCCCTACCATCAATTACTTTCTTGGGAGAAACAACTCCATCAAGAAGCGCCAAATCACCGAACAGAAGTCAACTTCCCTCTTACAGCTTGGCGTGGAAAATTGGGAGTTAACGAGGAAGTAATTTATCGCATTTTGAAAACAATACAATAAATCTTATTATTTGTTGTATTCCTTTTATAATGTCACCACTGTTCGCATTCCAGAACTTCGATTTAAGCGTTAAACCGCAAAGTTTGAGCATTAAATGATTACACCAAAGCCAAGGATAAAAGCATCCCCTTGGTTTTTCTATCTAACATTAAGTCCTATTTAGATTTCCTCTCTATCGACTAGCTAATACAAGCGAGAAATTGTCGGTATATTTGATTCATTACCTATAAAACTTTATTCATCTTCACGATCAAAAACCCAACCTTTGAGTTTGTGTTTCTTATAGGCTTTACTAAAATTTTGATCTACCCAAATATCATCTTTATAAATAACTTTATCATGATCTATATGATTTAAAATAGGTAATAGTCTATATTCTGTTTCAACGAAAACATTATTTGAATATATTGAAGCATCTAATAATTCAAAAGTATTTCGATACTGCAAGTGAAGTAAATCTATTACTTTTTGATTAATTAAATATATATTTACTTTGTCTGTTGGGCTACAATCCCATTTCTTTTCAATTGTTTCAAAATCTAAAAATCTATACACTGACATCGATGATATTCGCTTTCACGGATGTACATTATGGACTGATTTCTCCATTTTTGGCAATCCCATAGAATATGGAATGATTTGTCAAAGTAAAATGAATGACTACAAACAAATTAAACGAGACCCTTCTTATTCCAAATTGAGAACAATTGATGTTTATCACATCCATCAAAAATCAAAAGCTTGGTTAAATCAGAGTTTAAAAGAGTCTCTTGCTAAAAAAAATGTAGTTATCACACATCATGCACCAAGTATTTTATCCATTGCCGAAAGCTATAAAAATGATCCTGTAACTGCCGCTTATGCTTCCAACTTGGAGGATTTTTTTTTAGAACATCAACCAACGTATTGGATTCACGGTCATATTCATACCCCATGTCAGTATAAAGTTGGTGAAACAGAAATTATTTGTAATCCACATGGCTATTTAGATGAAAGAGATAATGGATTTGATAAAGAACTAATTATTGAACTATAAAAAGAGGAGCTGTTTACTATTCGATCGAATTAATTTTTAATCAATTAAAAAATTACTATTTCATTCCTTTACCCTATTTTATAGAAATCTAAATGCACAACAAAGAAATTAGCGTGGAAAAGACAAAACAGATCCCATTCATTTCTAAGTAGCTCATTTCGCTTTTTAAACGAAGCTACGCAATTACATAAATTGAATGCAGATTAAATTTTATCATGTTACAAAAACGACAAAAATGTAACACGTTATTTTCTCCTGTTACAAAAAATAGAAAAATATAACTTGAGGAGTTCATATGAGATACACTAAATCATAAAGTAAAATTGTTGACCTTCCTGATAGGATAAATGATATTTTATTCAGATCTCGAATCAACGTATTTCTGATATTTTTTTTCTACTTTTAGATCAAGTAGAAAAGAATTTCATCTTAATTCTATCAGTGAAAAATGATATAAAGAAGAAAACTATGCATTACACAATATCCATCAAAACTGCTCACCTACTCCCATTAATCTGTTAAAATAATTCCATTGATTTTCGTTTGAATTCCTTTAAAAAAAGTGTTGTACAAAAAAACAAAAATAGACGTTGAACCCCTATGAATGCTAGGATCTTATTTATTGTATGGGGAATATCAAGAAGTCTTTTACTTCTATTTTCTAAGGCACTTTGACCTGGAGTAATTGTAATAAGTCTATTACATATTTTATTTTATAGTGAAATATGTAATTCTTATTTTAATAAAATACAACTAAAATGTTGCTATAGATTCGCTGAAACAACAATAAAAGTTCTTTTTTATGCTTTTAAAGTATCTTTATTTCTAATATTAGGCTACTTTAGTTTATGATCTGAAAAAATTTAGTACTGAAAGAGATCATATTCAAACAGCTATTGAAGAAAATTATTGGTTATTTGGAGAACAATACCATTTAGCTTCAGCTGATGAGCATTTTCAATAACTATTAAGTCAATATTTATGCATTGTTGATGAAGGTAGACAACCTGAAAAATTAACTGCATATGATTGGAAAAGAAGACCAAGTCCATTAGCCCTATCTTTGGAAGAACGATATAGAAAGGTAATTCCTGCCATGATGAACTCTTTTAAGATTAATAATAGTTTTGTTATTATTAAATAACTAGGTCCATCAAAGCTGACATCAATATAGAAAATAATGTTTACTAAGCAAAAAGCACACAGCGTATAATGGTGCCAATCAGAGATATGTTATTAAAAATTACTTAACTTTTTTAAGTAAATTAGAAGAATAATGTATGTTGTGTCATAAACAGATTTAAAAGAATAATATGCTAGAAATTTGTATAGAAAAACTTGTACGCTTTCTGTACGCTCTTGCCGTAATATGTGAAATAAAAACATTAATACAAAATAATTAAACACTTATAAATCAAAGTATTATCTATTTGTGTTTTCGTTATATTGTAGATGTTTTACCCTCTAAATCTTTCAACGACTCCACAGAAACAAAAAACAACCATCTGATTATCAGATGGTTGTTTTTTTATAAGGTAATATTTGTATAGTTTTTGTTTTTTAACTTTTACACAGTAAACTGTTAACTGGTACAACAATAAAAAAGGAGGAATTAGATTTAAATAGTTTTAATCCATTGGATGATGGCATCACTTGCACCTGCATCAATATGATAGATCTCCTTACTCTGTATAAGTTCTGTTTCTGTGGTTAAGAAATGGTCCAATCCATCCATAACTTTGATGGTTGTGTTTTTATTTCCCAAAAATTTTAGTTTTTCAACCTCTGCTTTTGGATCCACAATTAGGTCATTGGTACCAATGATATAAAGCACAGGGACATCAATAGCGGCATACATTTTTTCAAAATCCTTTTTTATTAAGCTTTTATAGCTCGGAAACGTAGCATAGCGAAAACGATCATATCGCTTAGACGTATACCCTGCTTTTTTAGCTTCTTTTCGGGTTGCTTTCATTAGGCCCAGGTCCTCTTTCCAGCTAGTTGTGTCATTTGTTGAGGCAAGTGCCTTGTTGAAGATGTCCATAATTTTATAAGCATCTTCTAGCTTGTCGTACTTCAGCTGTCCTGGCAGTTCACCTATCCCATTTTTTAATTGGTATTTCAGCCATTCACCATGGCTTTGAACTGGAGTTGACCATTGCACCATAAAACTAGGGTTCACCTTCTTTTTATTCCAAGCGTCAATAGCGATCATACCACCTAAACTATGACCAATAAGCCCTAGCTGTTTGTCTTTAACCTCAGGAAGTTGTTTCAACTGTTGATATAAGATTCCCATATCGTCTGCGCCTTCATTGATGCCTTCAGCCACTTCGTTAAATTCTCCACCTGATTCAGAAACGCCGCGTTCGTCATAGCGAAAAACAGCAATATTATGCAAAAGCAATTCTTCTGCTAATTTAAAGTGATTCTCCCGAGTGTCTGGACCTGATCCTGGAATAATCATTACTACTTTATCAAACGGTGTTTTAGGCATCAATAAGGTGCCATATAAGTCTATTTTGTCCGCTTCGTTATACGCCTTGACGTCTAGCTTGTCAAAGCGTTCTTGATTGGGAATGATACTTTCGTATTCGTAGTGATACTTTGCGTGTTGTGCGCTGACAAAAGAAGTAACTAAAAGAAAAATAAATTGAACTATTTTCATACTATAAATTGATTGATTTTAAAGTTGGGTTAATAAATTAGGTAATTATTTGAAAATAAAGGCGAAAAGGAGCTTTATTTTCTATACCCTTTCTCTATTCCCTTTCTCTATTCCCTTTCTCTATTCCCTTTCTCTATTCCCTTTCTCTATTCCCTTTCTCTATTCCATTTGGATGTTTCATTTGGATGTTTCATGTGCTTATCCCACCTGGGTAAGTACAAATAGAATGATTTTTAAAATGATCATAAAAGCTAATTTCATAATTCAAAGATAAGTTTTTATGCTTAACTTAATGTCCAGGCTAAGTTACCAAGTCCACTATTCCTATTTATTTAGCATCTTCCTTTATCGTGAGGGTTCATCGAGGTGCCGGCATCCTTGTGGTTTCCATCAGATTCAGAAAAACGCGCATAAATCGCAAAACAGCACTATTTTTTAAAGTCTCTTTTGAGTTCTATTCATTTCTTTTATAAACACTTAGTATAAGATCTCGAGAGCCTGCTGCTTGTCCTTCTTTTTTGTAATCAACCTTTAAACTCCAAGTTACATTGGCGAAATTTTGTGGATGTATAATTCCTTTTTCGTGATTATATCGACCAAAAACGGCATAAACAGCGTACTCTATACCATTCATCATTTGTTTACCCTCATAAAAACTAAAGCTATCGGCATAAATATTACCCGTGGCCATACCAGTAGTTGAGGTCATTTCTACCCGTGCTTTAGAAATTGTGGTTGTATATCCTTTATCCGTAGGCACATAGACATATAATCCCATTAATTCAAAGTTTACCTGAGGAAGAGATTTTTGAAGCACATAGTAGTCTAAGTTATTTAAAGAACTACCATCTTCACTAATTATAAACGAACCAGAATTAATGGAAAACCACCCCATTTGAATGGGGATTTCTACAGGATTTGGCCCTTTTGCAGGATCCTTACTATCCTGGTTTTCATCTTTGCTACATCCAACAAAAACCAAAACTAAAAATGTGAGAACTATTGTTTTCATCGCTTTATATTTTAAGTGTTTATTACTTATAAAGTTAAGTTCATACGCAAACAACCTGCCGCTTTGATCTCAAAAGTACCACTCCAATTATAGGACTGACAGGTTGCTGTAAAAGAATAAGTTCCAGGTGCAAGCGTAAAATTGGCATTACCCGTAGCGTTGCAATCTGCGATTCCATTGCTATAATAGCTTGTAATACTTCGACTTTGTCCGTTTACCGTAACCGTTATAGGGCCACACTGATAATCAGAACCAATCCAAAAGGAGATTTGCCCATCAGATGAACCTCCTCCGTTATTTCCGCCTCCACTGCCTGTACCTCCTGTGTATTTCTTAAAGTACATCGTTGTTTCGGCTCTAATTCCTGCTGTTTCATAATAACCCCAAAAAGTTAAGTTCGTATCATTTAATGTTTTGATTTGATTTCCATGTTCATCTCCAGGAAAAAAAATAATCATTCTAGCTTTGTCAAACGTAAAAGAAGCGGTAATAGAATTACCCGGCTCTTGCGCATAATAAGTCCCGTTTCTGTCAAAGCGATAGGTAATTTCTCCATCAGCATAAGGAGTAGTTTGGTCGTAAATAACCTGGCCGTCCTCATAAGCAATTTGATGTTTTTTATACATCGTCCACGTGGTGTATAATTGATCCGCAGTTCCACTTCCAGAACCACCGCCTTCCATGTCATCACTGCCTCCTGAACTTTCAGAGTCACAGCTAACTGTTAGTAGTGCTATAAACAACACAAGCAAAAGGTTAAATAGTTTTTTCATCACAAGAAGAAATTAATGGTTTCAACAAAATTAGCTGTGGATTACATACTAGAAAATACCCATTATGGGTACTTTTTATTTACTTATATGCATTTAGTGGTCGTCCTTCGATACGTTTTCTAGGCCTTTCGCTCAGGAAGTAATCTTATCTTTTTATTAAATGTTGACTAAGGCACGTTTTTCTTTAAAATTAATTTTAACTTGCCCCCTTCTTTAATTCTATTTTAAATAACGCACAACAATGAACAAAACCCCTCATAAAAAATGGGTAGATTTATTAAAACAAGAGAAAGGAAAGAGTACCCAAGTCGCAAAAAAAGAACCAAATCCCCCAGCTCAATCGTATTCCTTTATTTTCGACACACTGAACAATAAATTGCAGTTTATTACTATGGATTTTACTAGAATTACGGGGTTTTCTGCACAAGAAATGACCACGGAACTTTATCTTCAAAATGTACATCCGGAAGATTTAGATGCCTTCTTTGAAAAAGAATTACAAGTACAGGCTTTTACGAATAGTCTAAGATATCACAAGCTATTTAAATATAAGTTTGAATATACGTATCGCATGCGTAAAGCGGATGGTACCTACTTTTTGCTTTTACAAGAGTATCAAGCGTTAGAAGTTAATAAAGAAGGCTATTGGGCAAAATCTATTGTACGCCATACCCTATTAAATGCCGATTGTGGTTCTTATGATCAAGCACACTTTAAAATCTATGATAAAGAACAAGGAATTTACCTCGATTTAGACAATAAAATAAAATTAACAAAGAGAGAATACGAAATTATTCAACTCATAAAAGAAGGATTAACTAGTAAAGAAATATCCAATGCCCTTAATCTGAGTACCAATACAATCCAAACACACCGAAAAAACATACTCAACAAAACAAATACACATAGTTTTATTGAACTAATCAAAAAACTGAATGTTTTTCAATGATATTTACATCCTTTTAGTTAATCTCTTTATCTCTTAAGCCAGCTAGAGGTAGAAAAATAAAAATTAGAAACTAGCCTAAATCTATACAGCTATAACAGCACACTCCTTTGCTAACTTGCTTTTTTAGTTATACTATTGAAATAGAATACAGGATAAAAGTTAATAAAATAAACTACTCTTTTTATTTTTTGGAATAAGGTATCAAATAATAAAATTATACTTTAATTTTATAGGTAATTAGCTATAAAAACCAAAAAAATGAAAGTAGATACCCATAAATTTGACAAAGTATTAGCTGCTTCTACTATTGATGGACAAGTGAATCATGCCCCTAATGCCAATGCGCAACCTCCTATTAATACGCCTCAACGGTCTATGCCTTTTGCCGATCAACCAGGGAATTATCAACGAAACATAGGACTTCCCAAAAAAGATTTCAGCCAAAGCAAAGTGTATATCGTTGGAAGTGGAATCGCTGGGATGTCAGCTGCGTATTATTTTATTCGAGATGGACGTATTCCCGCTGTGAATATCACTTTTTTAGAGCAGTTATCAATTGATGGAGGTTCATTGGATGGAGCTGGTAATGCCCAAGAGGGATATATTATTCGCGGAGGAAGAGAAATGGACATGACCTATGATAATTTATGGGATATTTTTCAAGATATCCCTGCCTTAGAACTTCCAAAACCTTATAGCGTACTCGATGAATACCGCCTTATTAACGATAATGATCCCAATTATTCGAAAGCTCGATTTATTCATAAACTAGGAGAAATTCAGGATTTTAGCAAGTTCGGTCTTTCCAAAAAAGATCAAATGTCCTTGATCAAGCTTTTGTTAAAAAAGAAAGAAGAACTAGATGATCTAACCATTGAGCAATACTTCAATGCTTCCTTTTTAGCAAGCAATTTCTGGACCCTTTGGAGGACGATGTTTGCTTTTGAGAATTGGCATAGTTTAGTAGAGTTTAAATTATATATGCATCGATTCTTACACGCTATTGATGGATTGAAAGATTTATCTGCTCTAGTATTTCCAAGATACAACCAATATGATACTTTTGTAACTCCGCTTCGCCAATATCTTGTTGAATTGGGTGTTCATATTCAATTGGATACGTTAGTACAAGACGTAGAATTACACCCTACAGCGAAAGGACAAACGGTCCAAAGTTTACAGGTTCAACAAAATGGACAACAAATGCAAATTCCAATAAATGAAGAGGATTTTGTTATCCTTACAACAGGATCAATGACAGAAGATACATCTTATGGAACGAATACTACAGTTCCTATTCAAAAGGTAGATGTTGCCACAAGCGGCAAAAGTCCGGGCTGGACCTTATGGAAAAATTTAGCGACCAAGTCTCCTATTTTTGGACATCCAGAGAAATTCTGCTCTGCTATTGACAAATCTTCTTGGGAATCTGCGACCTTAACTTGTAAACCCTCGCCCTTAATTGACAAATTAAAGCAACTGAGTATACATGATCCCTACTCCGGAAAAACGGTTACGGGCGGAATTATAACGATTACGGATTCCCAGTGGTTGATGAGTTTTACTTGCAATCGCCAACCTCACTTCCCTACGCAACCCCATGATGTTCTCGTACTTTGGGTCTATGCGTTGTTTATGGATAAGGAGGGGAACTATGTAAAAAAAACAATGCCAGCCTGTACGGGAAATGAAATCTTAGCCGAATTGTGCTATCATTTAGGACTCCTAGATCAGTTAGATCAAGTAATTGAAAATACAATTGTTCGAACGGCATATATGCCTTATATCACAGCTATGTTTATGCCTCGTGCTCAAGGAGATCGACCTCAAGTTGTTCCACAAGGATGCACTAATTTAGGTCTTATTGGTCAATTTGTGGAAACGAATAACGATGTTGTTTTTACCATGGAAAGTTCGGTTCGAACGGGGAGACAAGCGGTTTACCAATTGCTTAACTTAAATAAACAAATCCCCGATATCTTCCCGCTTCAATACGATATCCGACATCTCCTTAAAGCAGCACATGCCCTAAATGATGATCAACCTATCGTAGGTGATGGATTACTGCGTAAATTTTTAGAAGGAACTTACTATGAACACGTACTTCCTGTAGTTGAAAAAAATAAAAGAGAACAAGATTCTTTCCTCGTTGAGCAATATGAAAAGGCCAAAGCGTGGTTCAAGAAAATCCACAGCTAATTAGATGGAAATAAACAACAGTAAAACGCTATCAAATAAAGAGCTAAACTGCTGTTACCTCGGAGAAGAAACAACGCAAATAAACAAAAAAAGAGTCCACATAAAGACTCTTTTTTCAGTAGCTAAGACTACTCTATTTTTTTAAAAGACTTTCATAGCGATCAATCCACTGCTGTGCACTCATCTTTTGCATCAACGCTCCAATTAAATCGTAGGGAATTTCTTCTAGTTTTTTAAAGCGAATGCAACTTTTACCCCTATCTAATTTTTGCTTGCTGTATTTGGGATATTCTGAAACAAACCATTCCATTAATTCGGGATCAGAATAAATACCCATATGGTAAAAATTAATGGAGTTCTTTTGATTAGCTAATCCAGCGAAAGGCAATGGTTCGGCAGGTTTACAATGATACCCTGCAGGATACAATTGATGGGGAATTACATACCCCAAGCCTCCGTAACTAATAGCTGCTTCAAAACCTTCAGGTAAATTAGCTACAATGGTTTGATGAAGCTTAGTAAAAGCTTCTGCACGTTCTACCGGTATATGAGATAAAATGTCCTCTACTGTACTTCCTACTGCTTTCATAGCGCTAATATACTAAATAAAAAATCGATTTTAATCGATATTCAATCCTGTCATCTTTTTTTCTTTCGCTTGTGAAAACGAATAAGGGATCGCATGGGATATTGGCGTTTATGCGGAATATTATTAAAGATAAGAGCGGCTATAAACAAGATCGTTACACCCGTTAATACAGGAGAAAATACATAACCATAACCAAGATTTGTGATGCTGTTCCCTCCTGTTACAGCAATGAGCGCCGTTGCTCCTCCTGGAGGATGTAGTGATTTGGCCATCTGCATCCCAATAATAGATAGCGAAACAGCAAGTGGTGCTGCAACCCAGATATAATCTCCGAGAATTTTATAAATCGTAACCCCAATAATCGCAGAAATTAGATGCCCCAAAAATAAATTTTTAGGTTGAGCTAATGGACTTCCAATAGCGCCATAGATCAAAACACAAGTCGCACCAAAAGAACCGATTAAAAGCGTTAAATCCTGCTGGCTAAAGGTTTCGAAATGCAAATAACAAATAGTTCCTAATCCAATAAAAGAACCAATAAAGGCCCAACAGTGTTCTTTAAAATCTACTAAAGTTTCTTTATACAGTACGTACCGTGTTCTACGGTACACTTTATTTTTTTTCAGTGACATCCAGTTGTATTTCGAGGAATGCAAATATAGTCATTTGAATTTGACTTGATCAAACTTCTATAAGCTATCAAATAAAAAACACAGCTCCCAAAGAATCAACAAAAAAGGACAACGCCTTGGTTGTCCTTTTTTGTTTATATTCTCTGATCTTTCAGCTTTTGTCTTTCTTCTTTATACCGTGATTTTCGCTTATTCTTTTCTCTTTTTAAGGTGTATTTATCGTTGCGATATTGTTGTTCTAACGCTTTAATATCTTGTTCATACGCTCGCTCTAAACGATCGATCTCATACTCTAGTTCCTCATTTTGTTGGGTATATCGCGTAGCGTAGTAATCCTTTTTTTGTTGATATGAAGACCACTGCCCGTATTGCTCTTCATTTAGAATCGCGCGAATATCTTCCTGAATTTGGAGGGATAAGGCTCTTTTCTTTACTCCTTTCTCATAACCGGATAAGCTTCGGTCCCTGCCAATTTCCGCATATTCTCGACCAATGGTCTTTTTACGCGCAATTAATTTCTCCCGTTGAGCTGGACTCAAGCCATAGGATTCACTTTGATTGACTAAAATTGAAATGTCCTTGTTCTCTTGTTTATTTTCTCTTCCTTGTTGTGCTTGTATCGCTGTAGAAGCCATAAACGCAACAAGTAATACAAATTTTTTCATTGTTTTATTTGTTTTATTCTTTTTCATTATAATCAATGTAGCCATAAAGCAATGATTAATAAAATATCTTTTGTTAATTAACATTAATTAACAAGGTTAAACAAAAAAACAACGAGTTGAAGCTCCATTACCTTCACCTGTAAAAGGCAACTGTAGTTGTCCATAGCACATCCGTCCTCTTCGAAAAGCGCTACACTTATTTCCTAAAGCGTATTTGATAGTGTTTGACAATTTTTTTTTTAAACAGGAAACTTGATTTTATTGTAAAATGAGCGGTAACAGTATAACCTTCCTTTCTCAGTTTGTTTATTAAAATTTCGGAAAGCTCGGTTATGATAATGCTATTCCTTCCTTTATGTGCTGTTTTTTCCAACTTAGATAAAATTGAACGATATTTTCTTTGTGATGCTTCAAGGGCTATTTGATCGAGATCATCTATTGTAATCTTTTTTTGCATGTATTTTTTATTTATAAAAAAGAGTTTGTATTGAAAATTTAAATACAAAAAAAACAAAGAAAATGGAAAAATAAATAGTAAAATATAAAAAAATAAGCAATTTTAAAGACTTTTAAGTATATATGTTATTTTTTTATAATAGAATAATCAATTGTTTTAGAACTAAAAATAAGAAGCGTGACTGAATTTGATCCATTCAATCACGCTTTTTTCATACGGGTTTTGATTTAAACTCTTGCTTTTCAGCACTAGATTTATAATCCTATTCCATAGCGAAGTTGAATTCCAAAACTGTAATTTTTAAACACAGCCTTAGAACTCTCTTGAATACTATTATATTTCAAGGCATTATCTAACGTGGAATCATACGCTAAAATACTTTCTTTCGTTTCTTTAACACTAGGCTTTTGATTGTTTAATCCTAAATCAAAGTAAACACCTACATATAGATTTTGATTTTCTCTTACGTTGTGTTTTACCCCAACTTCTGCAATCCATGCCCAACGATCTTTCAATTCTATATCTGGTTTGGATTCAACTTTATCTTGCAAACCAAATCCTGCATATAACATTGCTTCATCAAATACTACATTATACTGTGGAAAAAATCCCGACGTTTGTAAATTATTCCACGTCACTGTTGGTTTGCTACTCATTAATAGGGAATACTGAATCCCTGTACGAACGTAAATCGCAGTCTCTGCCTCACCGACATATTGTACCGTCAATGGGATATTAACTTGATTCACCTTCCATTCCTCTTTATATTCTCTTCCCTCATAAGAGAAAATGAATTTCTCATTGTCGGAATCAATCTCATTACTTTGTCCTTTGAGATTAGTTGCAGTAAAATCGGTTGTGTACATCGCATACTGTGCGCCAATACCAAGACTCCATTGACGATTTAGAAAATAGTCGTATTGCAAACCAATAGCGGTATTGAATTTTAAATCTGTAGAAATCTGATCGGGTAGACTACCATAGTTTTGGAGTAAACCAGCTTTTACACTTACGGCTACTTCGTGATTTTTATAATAGTAAGGATTGAATTGTGCCTGTGCGTGTTGATACCCTCCTAACACAAGTCCTAACGTTAAAATACCGATATATTTTTTCATTTTAAAACGAATTTGATTAATAACCCTTGTTCTTTAAAAGGTAGGGTTCTTAGTGTAAGAACCCTACTTGATAAGTAAAATCAGTTGTTGCTATTCTCTAACAATAAATTGAACCGATTTTTGTTTTCCTTCTATATTCATTAATAAGAAATATGAACCAGAAGCAAATGTTGCAGGAATTTCAATATGCATTGCCCCACTTTCTATTACTCCTTGAAGGATAGCTTGTCCTTGTACGTTATAAATGACGTAGCTGGTTGTTTCTTGATCCAAGCGATCTGCTGTAATATTTAACAACTGATTTCTCTTCACTGGATTCGGATAAACAGCTAAATTCGACTCTTCTTTATTGTCGATTTCAATCGGACAACTGCTTATTTTCTTGCCGTTGTGTAAAGTTACTTCTACGTGATATGTCGCTCCAGGTTCAAACGTACTCGAACTTTCTTTTCCTGCTGCGTAAGACTGTTTCTTACCTACTGATTCTCCATTTTTAAACCATTCATAGGCTGTAAATACGTAGCCCCCATTGGTTTCTTTATTGTTGTTTACAAGGAGAACGTTCGTGTACTTTTGGTGTACGATTAACTCAGAAGGAATACGTTTATTAATGATTACCTTATAAATCTCTTCCGTTCCATAGGAAGAAACTACGGTGATCAACTGCTCGTAAATGCCATAATTCGGAACTGCAACTTCAATGTGATTGGAAGGAAGAACTTCTGCTCCTTCTTCTGTTTCAACATCAATTAAAACTACATCTTGTGCCTGTTCACAACCAATACTAACATAAACTTCTTTTTCAACTTTTCCATAAGGCACACCATCTACAATTAAGTTGAGGATAGGAGCATTTTTGCTGATTACTTCTATCTTTTTCTCTACAGGTATTGCTGCATTATAATTGGCATTACCTTCTTGCTGAGCTGTTACAGTAACAATTCCTGTTTTCAGGAAGCGTATAACACCCGAAGCATCTACTGTTGCCGCTTCCGCGTTATCCACGTGATAAGAAACGGCTAAGTTTGAAGAAGCTACACCATTAAGTTGTAAGGTCGGCGTTTCTTCTAGTACAACTTGTGTCGGTGGCGTGAAACGAATCGTTTGATCCGCTTTTGTTATCGTCAACTCTCCTTCTAAGGTAGTCGATTCAAAATTAGAACCATAATCAACCACTGCAGTTACTGTATATGTACCTACATTCGTTTGATTATTGTTGGTATAAGTCACTACTGCATTTTCAGCGATATCCCCTTGAACTACAAGTGATTTTGCCGATCCATCGTAAACATAAGTAGCTGAAGGAAGAGTTAGACCTTCGATCTGACCACTTACAATTTCAAAGTCAGCTCCAGTAAAAGAAACTAAGTAATAATTTGATCTTGGAGCTAACGTTCCTTGATTAATTCTATACAGACCTAAGTCTTCTCCTGCTTCGCGCACTAAACTTCCAGAGAATACCGAAAACGCGCGATCATCGTATTGTAATCCTTGAGCAGTAAAACTAAAAATCGGATCCAATTGCCCATAAACTTTTTGCTGATTTTCGGTTACAACAACGTCTATTGGTGCTGGTGTAATTTTAAACTTTTCTTGGTTCGCAATGGTAAAGATATAGTTTGCAGGTGTACTCGCTAAAGTACCTACTAAATATCGATATTCTCCCACATTGTTACTTCCCACTCTCTCAATAGAACCACTAATTACACCTAAATGTGTATCATTAAATTGGAATCCTGTAATTTCGAAGGCAAAAGTAGGATCTGCTTGTCCATAAATTTTCTCCATATTCGCTGCAGGATAAACGCTTAATAATGCAGGATCGATTTGTAACTGATCGGAATTGTAAATTATCGTATAATTAGGATTCGTTAAGGCAAGAGTACCTTGATTAATCGCATACGTTGCTACATTTTCACCCGGCACACGCATTAAAGCACCTGTAATAAGTGTCTCTGCTGTATCGTTATTTTTAAACCCAGTAGCTGTATAGGTTAAAGCAGGATCTCCTTGTCCATACACTTTGGTTTTAGGTTCTGCATTGACCGTCAACTTAGCCTGTTCAATAACAAAATCATCTCCAGTATAGATAATCGTATAATTGTCATTGAGAGCCAATGTTCCCATTTGAATCGCATAAGAACCTACATCCTCCCCTTCAACACGAGCTAACTCCCCTGTTAAAAGAGCTACCGTATCCTCATATTTAAATCCAGTAGCTGTATAAAGTAGCTCAGGATCACCATCTCCATAGATTTTCTTTTGTTCCTCAACAGCATTCACTACTAATTCTGCTGGCGTAACCGTTAAGGTAAATGTTACATCCTGAGCAGGTAAATACAATCCGTTTCCTGCCTGACTTGCAGTTACTACTGTTTCTCCAGCTCCTTGAATTACAAGTTTGCCATTTTCAACAATAGCAACAGTCGGATCTTCAACGGTATACGTTAAGGGTAATTCACTTGTCGCCTCTCCAACCATAAAGGGCTCATCACCATACACTTTGGTCGTGTCTTCTACTGTGATGGTTTGTGTTTCTGCTGCATCTACAGTGAAGGTTACAGGACCAAACCACTCCTCACAATATTGGCCGCGGATATAAATATCATAGGTTGTATCAGCTGACAATTCAGGAATAAGATAAGGGGTAGTAATTTCGGTTCCTTCTGTACCTTCACCCAATTCAAAACCTTCAAGCCCATATTCAATATCAAACTTAGCAGCTTCTGATTCGATCGTCAATATAGAACCTTCAGTATGAAGAACATCCACACTTGCCTCTGTTATTTCATAACAAGGAACTCCTCCAGAAATATCAAAATCATCAATAAAGATATTTATGTCGTTTCCTCTTTCTATCAAAGTTGCTGTTATTTTAATGGTCACATATTTATTTGCATAACTGCTCATATCATATTCAAACTCTTGCCAATCAGCTGAACCATTATTATTAACTGTACCAACTGTTGTATAAGTAGCACCAAAATCAGTCGATAAATCAACTTCTAAACTTGCTAAATTAGCATTAATCACTGCATTATTACTATATCTAAGAAACCTAAATTTAAATGTTAAAAGGTCTTCGTTTAAGATAGGACCAACTCCAATAGTTGATAAACTTCCAACAGGTTTAGAACGATAAATATTGGCGTAAAAGCTAATATTTCCATTTGAATCTCTTCTTCTCCAAGTATTAAGAATACTATTCCATCCTTGAGGTAATGCACTTAAACCTGTGAATTCTTCACGCCATGGAGAAGGTGTAACGGGTGAGGTATGGATAACATAAGGTCCTTGCCATAAACTTGTTCCTGCTTCTTCTCCACAATTCTTGCGTACTAGAAAACCATACGTAGAAGAAAAATCTAATGCTGTAAGCATTGAATTTGAAGTAATTCCAGTATGCGTTGGAATTCCAGTAGGGCTTTCTCCTGCTGCAATATTAATCAGTTCTACATCAAATAGATCTCCATCACTAACCCAACCTAATCTATAATTCATACCATCAACGTAAGCTGAAGTAAGTGTATCGGGAGCGATACAAGTAGGTGGTGATACAACCGAAAGTGTGTAATCTTCAACTTCTCCTCCTGAGGTCGAAGTATCACAAGCACCAATTCCAACTAAATTATAATAACTCGAGCGAATTCTAATGCGGTAATCCCCCAAAGGCATAGTTGCAGGAAGCGTAAAAGTTCCTGTTCGTGTTGCATCTGACCTATCCGAATCTGAAAAGTTAGCAATTAACTCATCATCACTGAATATAAAATCATGATTGAGATCAATCCAGACCTTAACAATAGTACTCGATTTGATATCTATTGCATAATTTATGACCCCTCCTGGGGATTGGTAAACTTTATGATCTGAATAGTTGGTATACCAATTAGTTGTACCATTATCTAAGTTATTAATATTGGTATAGCCTCCTGTTGTTTTTACTCCCTTAATTCTATAATCTGTAGATGTACTAGTGGTAGTAGGAATACAATATCCAGTATAAAAGGGGGAAACAATCGAAGCACTATACGAGTTTGCACCACATTTTGAACGAATATGTAAATAATACTGCGTTTCACGCGTCAAATCTGTCAGATTCAGTGAAGTTGCAGTTGTTGTTAACCATGTTGTTGGAGTTGCTGTTGATGTTGTTACAGCATATTCATACATAGTAGCACTATCATGACTACTCCAGGATGCAGTTACCGATGTAAAAGAAGATAAAGTAGTTGTTATATTTGATACAGGTCTACAAGATGCAATTGTACCGACTAACTGTAACTGTGGCAAAGTTGATTGTAAGCTGCTAGCTTCAGCAGGAGGTAGGGATGACGGATTACCACCATCTGTTCTGTATAAAATTCCTCTATTAGCTCCAGATCCGTACATTCTAAATGTAGGTTGACTACTCCAACCTCGTGTCTTTTCGTGTACTGCAATAACTAAATTCCCCCCTGTATAATTAAAAGGAGTTGTTAGGGTAATTTCAAACCAATCGTTCGCAACAGCTGTTATAGTTCCATCAAAAACCTCGGTTAAATCCGATTGTGGAACCCAATCTGTCGTGGAGCTAAAAGCTTCCTTCGTTGTATGTCCCATATATACAGCCCAATTATTCCAAACACTTATCGTTCCAATATTTGTTGTATAGTAGCGAATTTTAGTAATCGGACCTACTCCGCCACCAAATTGACTATATTCTTGAGACGTGACAATTTGTTGGCTGTAATTGTAATGATAGCTTGTTACTGGAATTGTATTTCCACCGCTACTTGTACGAGTTCCATCTCCTATTTGAAAAGCATTTTCTGCTCTAAAAGTAAGAGGCCCTGTCCATGCACTATATCCATCTTCTTCTCCACAATTCGTACGCACATAAGCATCGTAGGTTTGTCCTGTAGTTATTCTCCACAATTCGTACGCACATAAGCATCGTAGGTTTGTCCTGTAGTTAAACCAACTATAGTACGACTGTTAGTTGTACTTGTAACTGTTGTACCTTCAGTAGCAACATCAAAATCCGTTGCCCCGTATTTAACTTCAAAAGAAGTACCTGTACTTGTCCAACTTAGCATTGCATCCGTAGCACTAACACTTCCTCGAGTAAACGCTGTAGGTTTTGGGCAAGCGGGTATATATTCTGCTGAAACAGCTAAAATATTCAAATAACTTGATGTAGAACTCGTTTTAGTAATAGCTATACTCTGCACAAGTTTACTTTGATTGGCTGTAGCGATAGCAATGGGAATCTGAAATAATTTCGGATTCGTACTGTTATTATCAGGATTTCCACCGCTACGAGGTACTCTACCAATACCTTGTATAGCAACAGCAGGTGTACCCGTTTGAAACCAATTAGGTACCGACTGTGTACTAATTTCTTGTGTAGTACCGTCTGTAAAAGTGATTGTACCCGTAAAGTTTGACGCAGCACTTCCTGATGTAGCTAAAATAAAAATCTTTAATGCCGGATAGGTACTTTGTACAGTTAATGTCCCTGTCCCATTTTGGGCGTTAATTTTTAATGAATTACTTGCATTATAAGCCCCCAATTGAAATTGTAAACCAGGTGTTGCTGTTGCTACTGAGGTTATTAATCCGTTGGCAGGAAGTCCAACGGTAGCATCTGGATATGCTCTTGACATAAAAGCAAAATTCGAACCAACACTCGTCGCATCAACGGCAGCTGTTGTGTGTTCGTTTGCAGGACTAGTCTCTGCAATAACATCTTCATTAAATCCGGATGTAATGGCCAAAGGAATATACTCTTGTCCTCTAGTCATTTGAACGGATAATAACATAAAACTCAAAAAGAGTTTAAAAAGTAATGGTTTATTCATATTTATTATTTGGTTAGTTGCACTAGTATTTTTACTGGATTTAGGTGAACATTGTGTTAATACCAAGATTTATTTTAAGTAACTATTAGCAAAATTAACATTTAACACTCAGCACTTAATTGACCTCGATTTTCAAATAATTACCAATATAGTAAATATATTAAAATACATTTGTTTTTTATAAAAAATAATCACACTTAAATCAATCTAAATTCACTTTAAATAAATCATATAAAACAAGTTGTTAATTAATACTAAAGAAGCTAAAAACAACTAGTGCTACCTACTTCTTAATTATCTGCGTTTTGTCCATTTACAACAGGATTTAAAACCGTATTTATACCGCTCTTTTTTATACTTTTGTCAAAAAACAATATGACCGCCAATGCAATTAGAAGATTATTTGATTTTATCGGTTTAGTACCGTTAAAGCACCCTTTTGCGTAAATGGTGCGCGCAATCATTTGAGTTTTTATTTCTTTTTGAACTGGAAGAAGAAAATAAAAGTGTACCTGAAAAGCTTGGCTTTTCAAATACACTAATCTTTTCAAAAAGGGAAACGTTTCGCCGCCTTGCCTATTCCCTTTCCGCGGATTGAAGCATCTATGAATAGCATTTCTAAACTTTTGGACGCTATACCCATAAAACCAACTAATTGCCCCTCTTCTTCATAACCCCATAGTTGCACAAAGGAGAAATAAGTGGGTAAATTTTCTTTGTAATATTCAAAGTCAGCAGCTTTTAAAAAATCATGCATAGCTAAAACAGCACTTTCCCAAATTTCAATTAAACGAGGAAATTCTGTGGGATCAATTGTTCGTATCCTATCTATTTCTAATTTAATGCGTACAAAGTTTATTCTTTCCCAATGAAAAATACAGGTTTCTTTCCAAAAAAAGACATCAAATAATGCTCGCTCTTTCTCTGTAAATGTATTGGGATCTTAAATTCATAACCTAACTTTTCTAGCAACATAGGCACGCCCTATAACACCGCTAGAATAGGATGTGAAAATAAAATTAAACGTTTTTTTTAGAATTGAACAAATGAAATGAATTATAAATCGTTAAACTGATCAAGTGTAAAAATCCGTCTGTTTATCGCCCACAGGACTAAACCAACAATACTTTTGGTGCCCGTTTTAGCAAATAGGGTGTTTTTGTAATTCTCAACTGTCCGAGGGGCTAAAAACAATCGACTGCCAATCTCCTTGGCTGTACACTGCTTTGCTAAGAGGTAAATTATATCTACCTCTCGTTTAGAAATATTGTATTTTTTTACGGATAAATCACCCGAACTATCGTAAACGGATTCTTTTAAGTAAGGAAATTGTTCACTGCTTATGTAATGTCCTTTCTGCAACACTTCTTTTAGGATGATTAAAAACTCTGTTAACTTGATGTATTTTGGTAGATAACAGGCCACACCAAGCTTCAGCATATAACCGATCAGAGATTGGTTGTAATGAGCGGTTAAAATGAGTACCGGAATCCTCCGTTGCTCTAGTTGGATTAATTCTAACAAGTGCTCTGCAGTGGTATCTCCTAGCTGAAAATCCATGATAATCAAATCCGTTTCATAGGTAACACGTTCTATTGATTCATAAAAACTTGCTCCATCTACAAAAGAATAACGCACTTCAAAATTTTCAGAAGCATTTAAAAAATCTTTGATGAGTTCAAGAATTAAAGTGTCATCTTCAACTAGAGTTATCCTGTATTTCATGGGGTATAAATAGAATTATTTTTGTTCCATAGGGTCTGTTCCCTTTAACCTTAAAGACTCCTTTTAATAGATAAAGCCTATTCTTAATATTGTAATAGCCTTGTCCTTCTCTCCTGCTGAGGGGACCTAAACCATTATCTTCAATCGACAGGTATATTCCCTTCGAACTAATCCGAATCGCTACACTAACTGCTGTTGCCTCAGCGTGCTTTATTATATTGGTAATTACTTCTTGTACAATTCGAATAATCTGAATTTTAAAACCGATCGATGTGTTCTTCCTGCAATAAATTCGAAGCGTTTTATGAATCGTATAGTTCGGTTTGAGCTTCTCAATTTGGTGAAAAATCATAAGGTGCAAAGGGGAGTCACTTTGAAAAGGCGGATTCAAATCATGTGTAATATTGCGTACCGCTAGTAACGTTTGTATCATATCTGCTTCGAGCTGCGCTGTTGAATACTCATCATTGAGTTTTAATAGAATCAAACTCAACTTATTTGAAATACAATCATGTAACTCTCTTCCTATACGCCTTCGCTCTACTTCTTGTGTTGCAATCTGCATTTGAACTAGCATCTCCCTTTGTTGATTTGTTTTTCGCTTTTGGAGGGTTCTTTTCGTTCGCTCTTCTTTTATAAGCAAGTAAAATACCCCAACTGAAATCATATTCAAACTGAATAACAAAAAGAAAAAACACTTAATACTCCAAGATTTAGGATAAAAAACACCGCGAATCTCATCCAAAGACAAACACACCTCTAGTACATATATTTCCATCTCAATTCTAAATTAATGCATGTGAATAACAAAAATGAAGGGAATCTAACAGGTTTGAAAACAAGTAATCGAGTTTATCTACGCTCCAACCTTACCCTTGAAACACTTGTGTCTACTTTCTAAAAAACACCTATAAGTAAACAAATAGTAAGCCATAACGATCGGAAAAGGGCTTTATACCCCAAGCAATTTCTTATGAAGCCAGAAGAACGAACAAACTAGATTAAGTCAGATAAAATATGCTGTAATTTAGATGATTAATCTTGAAGTAGATAGGCGTACTAAAGTGCTGAAGCCAATATACTCTACTAAGGTGTCCTTTTTTTTTATTCGCGTAAAAGCTAGCGTTATAACTAAACAAAGATAGAGAGGAAATAGATCGTGAATAATCGCATAGAATGTTAAAAAACAAAAAATAAATAAGTAATTACACAATAAATCAAGGTAATTTCACTCTAAAATCGGCTTTTTAATCTCATTAGCTTTAATTTAAACTTTAAAAATAGAAGCCATGAGTAAAAATCTAGTAAACATTTCTCAACAATTCTTGGGATTACCTATGGATGCTCTAATTGGAGGTCCATTAAATGCAGCTGCAGATGCCAATGCTAAAATGTCTATTTCGCAAACCAAATTTATTTTAGACACCTGTTTTAGCAAAACGGGCACAGAAGAAGATCCCTCTTATCAGCCTATTATGATTAAGATGGAACTAAGTAGAGCGTTGATTAAAGAAGACGATACTATTGAAACAGTAAAGACTACTTTTAATTTGCCCTTGTTGACCATCATGCCTATCAATTCTCTGGGTATTGACAACGTAAATGTGGAATTTGACATGGAAGTTAACTCTAGTTATTCGGAAGAAAATAGCAAGGAAAAAAGCGAAAAAAGAGCGGCTGAAGCTGGATTAGAAGCAAAAATTGGATTTAGCTTTTTCTCTGCCACCATCACAGGTAAAGTCAGCTATGACAGCCAAAATTCCAGCAAAGAAAGTCAACACTACAACAAGAGTAACGCCGCTAAGTATAACGTTAAAGTACATGCTGGACAATTGCCCTTGCCTTTTGGTGTGGCTACTATTATTGACGTCTTCTCGAAATCCATTGACCCCATCATAAGTAGTAAAAATGCTTCATGAGAAAAACCGACCAGACCGGTTTCGTTCAACAGATACAAACCAATGGATTCCCTTTTTTAGGGAATCCATAAAAAAGAGAAAGGATGAAACAAGACAACAACTTATCGAAATACACTAGAGATCACACCGCTGAACTCAATATTGAATCGATTATTTCAGCTCCTCTAATAGCGCTTTCTAAGGCCAATAGCATGATGTTAAACGGACAAGCTTTAGCTATTTTAAGTCAATACTTTACCAAAGTAGAAAAGAAAAACAAGCCGCTATCAACCGAGACAGCAACAGTCTATCAACCCAAAATGATCAACATGATCCTAACAACTAATCGAAAAGAAGAAGAGGAAATCCCAACACAAGAAGTCCTTTTTCAAGTTCCGCTAATTTCGATCGTTCCGTTAAACACAATAGCGCTGCAAAAGATGCGGGTTATTTTTAGCTTAGAAATAACATCGACAACAAGCTATACCAATAACACCAATGATATTATTGAGCGAAAGGCTCAATTGAATGGAAAAATCTCCATGAATAATCTAGAAAATCCAACGCGAGATGCTTATGCTAAAGCCAGTCAACGCACTTTAAAAGTTGAGTTGAAAGCAGGCCCTTTACCTCTACCCCTAGGCATCTTAAACATTTTAGACGTTTATAGTAAGACTATTCACCCCCTTAATTCCAAGTAAATATGCAAACAAAAACGGTACTCATTACCTGCCCTAATTGTATGGCTCCTGTTACTTTAGAAGTAACGCAGCTTCTTTTAGGGACTCAATTTAGTTGTGGCCAATGTGCTGCCCGTATTGGTCTAGCTTCTGATAGCAAAGAAACGGTATCACAAGCTGTCAACGCGTATAAAAGCAATAAAAATTCTATAAAGAAATAGAGATGAAAACAATAAGCTTAAAGAACTTCATTCAAGCGCTACACACTGCTATTTTAATGACTAAGGAACAAATAGCGGATCAAAATCTAAGGCTACTTGATCGTTATTTTGAAGAAAAAGAAGTTCAGACGATAGATCTTAATGGACAAGTGACCTATAGAAAAACATGGATTCCCAAAACTGTTACGCTCAGCTACCCCCAAAAAGTACAGCAAGCTAAAGCAGAGGAAGATTCTTTTACCCTGCTCATGGAACCTGTCGAAGTTCCTCTGATTTCCATGATCCCCTTGGAGGTATGTGGAATAGAAAAAGCGACATTTACAACGGAATTTCAAATGGAAATTAGCAACGATGAACTGCAAATCTACTTTGACAAACCAACGACTTCTCTCATAAAGAGGACTTCACATGCACATGTAGGCAAGTTGAAAATTACACTGCGTCCACAGCAAACTTCGGAAGGTTTAAAGCAAATTAGTGAAGGCTACGAAAACTATTTAAAAAGACAAATTACATAACCCCCAAACATGCTTATGAACGTATTACGCCCAAACTTTAGAGACCCTGAAATAGCGCAGTGGAAACAGTTTCTACTGCAACAGGGACTATACCACTCGGTTATTGACAATGACTATGATCCCAATTTTGTAACGGTTATTCAACGCTATCAAAAGCAAAAAAAATTAACCCCTGATGGCGTAATTGGCAACCAAACGTGGCTTTCTGCCTATCTAGATGGGATGGAGTTTACACCGAATCAAAAAGAAGCATTTCCGCTTAAACCCCAGTTTAGTCCCCTTGTCAAGCAAGAAAATCGTTTTGACCTTTTTGGTATGCTGATATTCAAACGTCAGCCACTACCCAACGCCCCTGAAAACATCGTTATTCTCAATGATTTTGAAAAACAAAACATCGTAAGGGTCGAAATTCCACAATTCAAAAAACAATGGGGTACCCAATACACTAGCTTGCGTTTTCATCGCAAAGGGGTGGATCAACTACGCGCCTTTTTTGCCGCCGTAGAAGAAAAGAAACTCCTGCCGCTTTTACGTAGCTATGGTGGAAGCTATACCCCAAGATTAATTCGCGGTTCAAAAACAACCTTATCGAATCATGCCTTTGGAACAGCCTTTGACCTTAATATGCAATGGAATTCCATAGGGAACAAACCTGCCTTGCTCGGTAGTATAGGCTCTTTACGGGAAATCGTTCCTTTGGCTCATCAATTTGGTTTTTACTGGGGCGGGCACTTTTCTCGACAAGATGGAATGCACTTTGAACTTGCCCAATTGCTTTAAACAACAGGTGGTTTGAAGCCAATCGCTTTAAAACCACCTGTTATAGTAAACCTCTAATAAAATAACCTGATTAACGTAAACTGAAGGGGCCTCACGCTATGTGCCTGAGCAACACTTACTCCTTAAGTAGGCTTAGGGCTAAATTTAGCTCTGCATCTTGCGTGTTGTGTAAGCCCTGCTGAAATTGATCCCCTGTAAGGGTATAATCTGGAAGAACTCCTCGACAACTAGTCGCATCATTCGCTTGTGTATTAAAAAATATTTCACTTCGCGGTATCGAAGCGAGCATTCCTGTATTTGGAAGTTTATAGTATAAAAACCAAGCGGCTGTGGTAAAATTCTTGCAGCTCCCCGTTTCTTGCCCTACAATTACTCCTCGGTTATTCGCTTGAAAAACAGAAGCAAAATAAGCAGCGGCTGAAATTGTATTGTTATTTTGGATCAATACGATCTCCCCTTCAAATGCATCTTTATCTTGGGGGTAATGCTCAACGTAATACTCTTCTAAACGATTATTGCCGTAGTAAAATCCATCTGCTTCATTTTTGTCAAATCGCTGTTTCATGAAGTTATTCAACGTGATTATCTCGTTGGTATTTAACGCTTTTTCATCCTCATCAACTAAGTAGTTTTTCACGCGAATCTCAGGTACCTTCGTCGCGTATTTATACGTATTCTTAAATGTTTTACTCTGACTGATAAACGAGTAAAATAAAGGAATATTAGCTAGTGATCCTCCTGCATTATCGCGAATATCAAGGATGAGTTTTTTTAGCTTTTTTTGCTTGATCTCGGTAAATATATTCTGGAGTAAATAATAGGCATATTCCTCTGATAAATTAAAGGAAGTAATCGTGAGCATATAGGTAGTTTCATTGAGTTGAGAACCATAAATACCCGTCTTCTTTGCCAATAACGTCAAAGGTAAGATACTCTTTTCTTTATTTTAATCATAAGTGACATAAGGAACCCCTTTTAGCTTACTAGATTTCAACACAGTAGAATTCACTTCCTTATAAACCAAATCATAAGAAGTTGCCCCAGGTAATAAAAACGGAAGATACACCGTAAAATCCTTTTGCGAATTTACTTCGATAAAACCATCCGCAGCCTTGGGTATTCTTTTCAATAAATCAGCTACACGTTGACCATTTACGCTAATTAACTCCACCCCTAAAGGCAAATTAACAGTATATTGATTGACAAATACACGATTGTCATAAACAAGGGTTTCTAAAGGAAAGTGGTGTATCGTTTTAACGTAAGATTCATAAAAAACAGGATCTGTACTCAAGCTCAAATGTGTATCTGCGAGTAAGCCAAATGGACTATATAGCACAAAATTCTCAAAGGAAGGGTTTTGTTTTAACTTGTTTCGATTGGCCGCTACTTGTTGATCAAAAGCGGCTTCTGAAATAGAGCGAAAGGGATTCGGATGTTGCTTTTTGACCAATTCGACTAAGATATCGAAATCCTCTAAAAATTCTTCTTTAGTGAACGAAGGATCCTTGACTTGTGAAAAAGATGAAAAACCACAAGCAACTCCCATTAAAATGACATAATAAATCTTTTTCATAAATTAAATAAGTATTATTTCTTAAAAAATCTAAACTATAAAAAGGATTGTAATAAAAAGAATATAAGGTAAAAAGTAATGGTGCTAATTGAGCAGACGAAAATAAAACCGTTCTTGCATCATGTGATCTAACCTCGCATTAAAAGCTATAGCGTGTGCGTAATGCCAAGAAATTATTTACCGCTTCCAAACTTCAATTTCAAAATTGATAAATAAGAGCAAAAGAGAAGGAATAGCGATACCACTCTTGCTTTTTGGAGTAATTTGTTTCAAAACAAATGAGTCTGTCTAAACTTTTGAGTACTTTTGATGCTTTTGAAACAAAAAGCATTACTTGCAAAAAAAATATAGTATGACACATTCAACAACCCCTATTCGCATTGGTATTGTAGGTTATGGTAATTTAGGCAAAGGCGTTGAACGCGCGATTAAGCAAAACGCGGATTTAGAACTCGTAGCCATTTTCACAAGACGTTCTCCTGAAAGTATAGAAACCACGTCTACAGTAATTGCTTTAGATCAAGTATTGGATTATCAAGCAAAAATTGACGTCATGATACTTTGTGGAGGGTCTTCAACGGATTTACCCGAGCAAGTCATTCAACTCGCTACGCATTTTAATACAGTAGATAGTTTTGATACACATGCCAAAATCCCAGCTTACTTTGCTCAAGTCGATCAATGTGCAAAAGCCAATCAAACCTTGAGCTTAATTTCCACAGGATGGGATCCTGGTTTGTTTTCTATGTTGCGCTTACTAGGTGAGAGTATTTTACCACAAGGAGATACCTACACCTTTTGGGGTAAAGGATTGAGCCAAGGTCATTCAGATGCTATTCGCCGTCTTGCGGGAGTTAAAAACGGGGTACAATATACCTTGCCGATTGAAAAAGCTTTAGAGGACGTTCGCTCCGGAAAGAATCCTTCTTTTACAGCAGCAGAAAAGCATGAAAGGGTTTGTTACGTCGTAGCAGAAGAGCAAGCGGATAAGAAAGAGATTGAACAGGCGATCAAAACCATGCCTGATTATTTCGAACCTTACCATACAACGGTACACTTCATATCGGAAGATGAATTGAAGCGCAATCACAGTGCAATGCCACATGGTGGATTTGTTTTACGCTCCGGAGAAACAGGAAATGGCAATCAACAACATCTTGAATTTGGTTTAAAACTAGACAGTAATCCGGAATTCACATCCTCTGTATTAGTTGCCTTTAGCCGTGCGATTGCAAAAATGGCCAAAGAAGGACAAATTGGAGCAAAAACAGTATTTGATATTCCATTAGGTTATTTATCGCCAAAATCAGCCGAACAATTGCGCAAAGAACTTTTATAAAAATCTAGCAATAAAAAAAGGGCAAACTAATTTTAGTCTGCCCTTTCTTGTATGCTTTACGCTATTATTTTCCTTTAAAATCAGGGGTTCTTTTTTCAATAAAAGCACCTATTCCCTCTTTTTGATCGGCTGTATGAAACAAAGTACCAAATAAAGCACCTTCTTGTTTCAATCCTTCCGCAAGGGAAAGATCAAAGCCTGTATGCATCGAATCTTTTGCTTTTGCCACGGCAATCGGTCCTCTTGAAGCGATTTTCTGAGCCATAGCATGCGCTTGGTTCAATAGCTCCTCAGCGGGAACAACGCGATTTACAAATCCCATTGCCTCACAAGCAGCTGCGGTATAAAAATCTCCCGTAAAAACCATTTCTTTTGCCTTGTAAAGTCCAATCGCTCTCGGTAAACGTTGTGTTCCACCAAAACAAGGCAATAAGCCTAAGGTCGATTCTGGTAAACCAAATTTAGCTTTCTCACTTGCAAGAATAATATCACAAGATAAAGCCAACTCACAACCTCCGCCTAAAGCAAAGCCATTCACAGCAGCAATAACTGCCATAGGCAATCCTTCTATTGCATTAAATGCAGCTTGAGCCGTATATGAAAAAGCCATTGCTTCTTCTGGAGACATGCCTTGCATCGCTTTGATATCAGCACCTGCAACAAAGGCTTTTTCTCCAGAACCCGTAATAATTAAAACGCGAAGATCTCCTTTGTCTTTTACTTGATCCGCGAATGATTTCAATTCCGCCAATACCGTTGCATTCAACGCATTTAACGCATCCGGACGATTGATCGTCAAGGTGCCTACATACCCCTCTTGTTGGTAAATTAAAGTTTCAAAATTCATCATTATTGCTGGTTTAAAAATTTGATAATACTCGAAAAGTCAAACTTCCCATTTCCTGCTTCACTCCACATTCTATACAAGTTTAGTGCTGCATTTCCCAAAGGGGTCGAACTCTTTGTATCTAAACTCGCCTCTGCTGCTAGTCCAAGATCTTTAGCCATTAAATCTACAGCAAAACCACCTGCATACCCTTTCGATGCGGGTGTGTTTTCTGCAACACCTGGGTAAGGATTATACACCTCTAAGGACCAGTTTCTCCCCGAACTCTTTTGCATAATCTCACTTAATACTTTAGGATCTAATCCATGGCGTACTCCTAGGTTTATTGCTTCTGAAGTACCAATCATGTGAATCGCTAACAACATATTGTTGCAAATCTTAGCCACTTGTCCTGCTCCAGATTCACCAGCATAGAATATATTTTGTCCCATGCCTTCTAAGATGGGCTTTGCACGCTCAAAATCAGCGGACGCTCCACCGACAATAAAAGTCAAAGTACCCGCTTGAGCACCCGCTGTACCTCCAGATACGGGAGCATCGATCATCGCATGCCCTTGTGTCACCGCTAAAGCAGCAACAGCACGAGCTGTAACAGCATCAATTGTGCTACTGTCAATGATAACCGCATTAGGTTGCAATTGCTCCATAAATTCAACGCTGTACAAATCTGCCACGTGTTTTCCGGAAGGTAACATAGATACCACTACTTCTGCGCCTTGCGCAACTTCTAGTGCGGATTTAGCTACTTTTCCTCCTTGAGCAACCAACTGATTTAAAGCAACCTCACTTAAATCAAATCCAGTTACTTGATGTCCTTTTTTTAGTAGGTTGGCAGCCATTGGCCCCCCCATATTTCCTAAGCCTATAAAAGCTATTTTTGCCATACTTTTTCGTTTTAGTTTTTACCTAAATGCTTTAAAACGCAATTCTCTTTCGTCCAAAGTGGCTTAAAGTATCCCTCTACCCAATCAGACGTAACTTCTTCTATAGTAGCAGGTTGCCACTTAGGAGATTGATCTTTATCTACTAGTAAAGCACGTACACCTTCTGCAAAATCTGGATGTATACAACATTGGCAAGCTAAGTTCAATTCCGATTGGAATACTTGCTCCAAGCTGTATGACTTTCCATCCTGTAGCTGTCTAAAAATAACGTGTGCCGAACTAGGAGAACCCTTTTCAAAACTCTGTACACCTGCTTCTATCCAGCTGTCTTTTGCTGTATAATCATGCAAAATTGTACGAAATTCTTGAAGTGTTGTCGCCTTTTCAAACAATTGAATAAACGATTCGTGGGCTTGCGCTTGTGAAACCCCTACTTGATAGTTTTTCGCAATTTGTTCTAAAACGGCATCTACCTGTTCTTTGGCATTAGCAGCCCAATTAACCGCTACTAATGCATCAATAACCGCTTGTTTAGCCGTTGATTCCATATAGTAATCGGCTAAACCTAAGAATCGACAGTCCGCTGCGTCCAGACGTGCGCCTGTTAATCCTAAATACAAGCCATAAGCAGAAGGCATGCGATTTAAAAACCACGTGGCTCCAACGTCTGGGAATAAACCAATGGTGATCTCTGGCATCGCTAATTTACTTCGCTCTGTAACGATGCGATGTGAAGCTCCTACCATAACGCCAATTCCACCGCCCATTACAATTCCATGTCCCCATACCACAATAGGCTTTGGATAGGTTTGAATGTCGTAATTTAAGGCGTATTCCTTGGAGAAAAAATCAAAACAACCCGCGGCTACTTGCGTAGCGTCAACCTGACGTTGCGCGATAATATTGTCGTACAATTGTCTAACGTCTCCACCAGCACAAAGCGCCTTTTCTCCAGCTCCTTGAATAAAGATACAAGCTACTTCACTGTCGTTTTTCCAAGAGGTCATCACAGCTGTTAAAGCTTCGATCATCTCCAAATTAAGGGAGTTCAGCGTTGCTTCTGAATTCAACGTAATGAAACCTACTTTATTCTTTATCTCTGTTAGTATTAAACTCATTTTCTCTTGTATTATCGTATTTCAGTCGTTGCTCCTTCTTCTAATATTCTTCTTGAAATAACTAATTTCATAATTTCATTTGTTCCTTCCACAATTTGGTGCACACGTGCATCGCGCATTAAACGCTCTACAGGAAAATCTTGCGTACAACCGTAACCGCCTAGTAATTGTAGCGCTTCATTGCAAACCGTAAAACTGTTATCCGTAGCTAAACGCTTAGCCATCGCACAATACGTCGTTGCATTAGCGTCCTTTGAGTCCAATTTAAAAGCAGCTAAGTACACCATTTGACGCGCTGCTACTAATTCAGTAACCATGTCCGCAATTTTAAACTGTAAGGCTTGAAATTGCGCTAGGGATTTGCCAAACTGCATGCGTTCATGCATATAACGCTGGGCGAGATTTAAGGCTCCTTGAGCAGCTCCAACAGAACAGATTCCGACATTGATACGCCCTCCATCTAATCCTTTCAAAGCCATTTTAAAACCATCTCCTTCTTTGCCCAATAAGTTTTCTGCTGGTATTTCTACCTGGTCAAAAAACACAAAACGAGTCGGTTGTGTATTCCAACCTAGTTTTTTTTCTTTTTCACCAAAGCTAATTCCCGCCGCATCTGCCGGAACAACAAAAGCACTGATTCCCTTAGGACCTGCTTCTCCTGTACGTGCCATAACAACTAAGAAATCACTTTCTCCCGCTCCTGAAATAAACGCTTTGGTACCGTTTAGAATATAGTTGTCTCCTTGCTTTACTGCGGTAGTCTTTAAACTAGCTGCATCAGAGCCAGAATCCGGTTCTGTCAAACAGTAGGAACCAAATTTGATTCCTGCTGCTAAGGGTGGACAAACAGCTTGGCGAACTGCTTCTGTTGCAAATTCGTCAATCATCCAAGTGACCATATTGTGAATAGTAATATACGCCGTTGTAGAAGGACAAGCTGCGGCTAATTCTTCAAAAATAATTGCGGCATCTAATCTGGAGAATCCTAATCCCCCTACATCTTCTCTCGTGTAAACGCCACAAAAACCTTGTTCTCCAGCCTTTTGGATCGCTTCACGTGGAAATATTTTGTTGGCATCCCAATCTGATGCATACGGAGCTAATTCTTTTTCTGCAAAACTCCTTGCTGCATCTTGAAAGGCTAACTGATTTTCATCTAAATTAAACTGCATAATACGAACTCCCCCTATTTAAGATTTATAGTCATATTTACTTTTCCTCCAGGTACATCTTCCTCAAACCAACGAGCCGTGATCGTTTTGGTCTCTGTATAGAAGCGAACCCCTTGTTTTCCGTAGGAATGTAAATCTCCAAAGAAAGACTTACGCCATCCTGTGAAAGAGAAAAACGGTAATGGCACTGGAATTGGAAGGTTTACTCCAATTTGTCCTACCTGAATTTCATGTTGGAATTTACGCGCTGCTGCCCCTGAATTCGTAAAAATTGATGTACCATTTCCGTAAGGGTTGTTGTTAATGATCTCAATTGCTTCATCTAACGTATCTGCTGTTACTAATAATAAAGCTGGTCCGAAAATTTCTTCTTTATAGATATCCATATCCGTCGTTACTTTATTAAACAACGTTGGTCCTACAAAATAACCTTTTTCATACCCTGGCACCACACAATCACTTCCGTCTAATAAAACCTCGGCTCCTTGATCGTATCCGCTTTTAATTAAACGCAATACTTTTTCTTTGGCTTGTTTGTTAATTAACGGTCCATAAGCCGCTGAATCATCTGACCAAACACCGGGTTTGATTGTACTTAGTGCGTTTTTAATATCATTTACCCAAGTTTGCGCTTCTCCTACGAGTACAGCTACACTAATAGCCATACAACGCTGACCTGCAGCACCGCAAGAAGCTCCTACTAAGTTATTGATTACTTGTTGTTTATTTGCATCTGGCATGACAACCATGTGGTTTTTTGCTCCACCGAATGCTTGCACGCGTTTTAAATTGTGCGTTCCTGTGCGATACACGTGTTCCGCTACAGGTACAGATCCTACGAATGAAATCGCACGGATATCGTCGTGATTTAAAATGTGATTCACTTGATCTTTAGATCCGTGTACAATAGTTAAAACACCTTTAGGGAATCCTGCTTGCTGAAACAATTCAGCTAATTTCATAGCCGTCATTGGCGCTTGCTCAGAAGGCTTTAGGATAAAGGTATTCCCACACGCAATAGCCATCGGGAACATCCACAGAGGAATCATCGCCGGGAAGTTAAATGGCGTAATACCCGCACATACACCCAAAGGTTGAATGTAACTATACGTATCTACCGCACGTGCTACGTTTTCAACGGTTTCTCCCATCATCAAGGTCGGAATAGAACAAGCGTGTTCTACCACTTCAATCCCTCTCCAAACATCCCCCATCGCATCAGCTAGGGTCTTTCCGTTTTCTGTAGCTAATATCTCAGCAATTTCTTGCTGGTGTTCTTTTAATAAATGTTGGTATTTTAAAAATAAACGGGCACGTTCTGGCGTTGCCACCTCTTTCCACGTTTTAAAGGCTTCGCCCGCTAAGGCAATTGCCTCATCAATTTCCTCTAATTGAGTTAAAGGAACTTCTGCTAATATATCTTGTGTTGCTGGATTCTCTACAGGTAGGTACGCAGTTGCTTTACTCTCTGTAAATGCTCCGTTTACAAATAGTTTTATTTTTTGTGTCATAATATTCATCATTTATTTGGGTTGGTGGTTGCTTGTAAGGAACAAGAGTTGATTTTACAATCAACTCTTGTTTTATAAGCTTAGATAACTAGTAAGTCAACGAACTCGTTTACGTTTAGATTAATTAATGTATTGTAATCTAATGAGTTTTCCATCACTACTCGTTGTTGTTTTTCTGGGTAAATACGCGCTAAGTTAATTTTGTATTTCTTGATTAATTCAGGAATACCTTCTTCTCTTCTGCGTTTGTGTCCGATTGGATATTCTACTACTACTTCATCAATTGAAGAACCGTCATTGAACGTAATAGTTAAAGCGTTTGCAATAGAGCGTTTTTCTGGATCGAAATAATCTTTTGTGAATTGAACATCTTCCACACACTCCATTTTGTCGCGTAATACGTCAATTCTTGGATCTGAAGCAATGTTATCTTCGTAATCTGCTGCAGTTAATCTACCGTAGATTAAAGGAACAGCAACCATATACTGAATACAGTGGTCACGGTCTGCAGGGTTATCTAATGGACCTTTTTTGTCGATAATACGGATAGCCGCTTCGTGCGTGCGAATCGTAATCTTTTTAATATCTTCTGTTGATTTCCCTAACTCTTTTAGTTTTGCATGTAACGTCATCGCTGCTTCAACTGCCGTTTGTGAGTGGAACTCCGCAGGGAATGAAATTTTAAACAACACATTTTCCATTACATAAGAAGAGTAATCTCTTTGGAATTTGAATGCATTTCCTTTGAATGAAACATCATAGAATCCCCATGTTTTAGCTGTTAATACAGATGGATATCCCATTTCTCCTGTTTTTGCCATTAAAGCCAAACGAACCGCACGAGAAGTTGCATCTCCTGCTGCCCATGATTTACGGCTTCCTGTGTTAGGAGCATGACGGTACGTTCTCAAAGCTTGTCCATCTACGAAAGCCAAAGAAATCGCGTTGATTAACTCATCGCGTGTTAAACCAATCAATTTACCTACTACGGCTGTAGAAGCTAATTTTACTAAAATGACGTGGTCTAAACCAACGCGGTTAAATGAGTTTTCTAAAGCCATTACCCCTTGCACTTCGTGTGCCATGATCATCGCTTCTAAAACTTGTTTCATTTTTAAAGGTTCTTTTCCTTCTGCTAGGTTTGTTCTTGACAACCAATCTGCAGTAGCTAAAATCCCCCCTAAGTTATCCGATGGGTGTCCCCACTCCGCTGCTAACCACGTATCGTTGAAATCTAACCAACGTACGATTGTTCCAATGTTGAACGCCGCTTGAATCGGATCCAATTGAAATTGTGTTCCTGGTACTTTTGCTCCATTGGGAACTACTGTACCTTTTACTACAGGTCCTAATAATTTAGTACATGCAGGATATGTTAAAGCTTCTAACCCACATCCAATAGTGTCTAATAGACAGTAATGTGCTGTTTTCCAAGCTAATTCATTTTTAATTTCATAGTTTAATACGTAATCCGCAATGTCCACTAATACTTGATCTGGTTGTGGTCTTTCGTTTGAAATGTGTAATGACATTTTAAATACTTATTTTTAGTTATTAATTTATTTTCTGTTTTTGATTGAGACAAAATCTTTGTTTTCTGGTCCTACATAGTTCGCACTTGGACGAATGATTTTTCCATCCTGACGTTGCTCCATAATATGGGCACTCCAACCTGTAATACGAGAGATTACGAATAAAGGGGTAAACATCAAAGTCGGTACTCCCATTTGGTGGTACGATACGGCAGAGAACCAATCTAAGTTCGGGAACATTTTTTTCTCTTCCCACATCACGCGCTCTAAACGTTCTGCAATATTGTATAAAAGCATATCTCCTGCTTCTTTTGACAATTCTTCAGCAACTTTTTTGATCACGACATTTCTCGGATCAGAGATCGTGTAAACCGGGTGTCCAAAACCAATGATCACTTCTTTATTTGCCACGCGACTTCTGATGTCTTCTTCTGCTTGATCTACATCGTTATAACGACTTTGAATCTCAAAAGCTACTTCGTTAGCTCCTCCGTGCTTTGGTCCTCTTAAAGCGCCAATTGCACCTGTTACACAAGAATAAAAATCAGAATTTGTTCCCGCAATCACACGACTTGTAAACGTTGAAGCATTAAATTCGTGTTCTGCATATAAGATTAAGGAAACTTGCATCGCTTTTACCCATGATTCAGATGGTTTTTTACCGTGTAACATGTGTAAGAAATGCCCTCCGATTGTTTCGTCGTCTGTTTCTACTTCGATCTCTTTTCCATTGTGTGTATAATGATACCAATACAATAATCCCGAACCGAAAGAAGCTAATAATTTATCGGCAATATCTCTCGCTCCTGCTGTATTGTGATCCTCTTTTTCGGGCTGAATCGTACCGATAGCCGAAACCATAGATCGCATAACATCCATCGGATGCGCTGCAGCGGGTATATTTTTTAAGATACTGCGCACTGATTTGGGTAATCCACGCAGTGATTTTAATTTAGCTTTGTAGTTTTTTAATTGTGCTTCGTTTGGCAAATGCCCGTAAATCAAAAGGTAAGCTACTTCTTCAAATTCAGCGTTTTCCGCTAAATCTAAAATATTGTATCCTCTATAGTATAAGTCGTTTCCGCTTTTTCCAACGCTACATAAAGCCGTATTTCCAGCTGCAACTCCCGAAAGGGCTACGCTTTTCTTTGGCTTAAAAGTTGTTTCGTTATTTGACATATTATTGTTTTTTGAATAGGTTGTTTAATTTTTGCTCATAATCGTGGTAGTTGATACTTTGATACAACTCCTCACGAGTTTGCATTGTATCTAACACATTGGCTTGTGTCCCCTCTTGGCGAAGATGAGTGTATACATTCAACGCTGCTTTATTTGCTGCACGGAAAGCTGACAGCGGGTACAATACTAAGCCAACACCTGCTGCTCTTAATTCTTCTACCGTATACATTTTGATCATTCCGAACTCTGTAATATTGGCTAGTACAGGAATACCTGTTGCGTCAACAAATTTTTGGTAAAAACTCAAATCAGGTACAGCCTCTGCAAAAATGAAATCCGCTCCTGCTTCTTTATATGCAATTGCTCTTTCTAACGTACTTTCCAACCCTTCATTTGCAAAAGCATCGGTGCGAGCACCGATAACAAAATGCTCATCTGTACGCGCATCAACAGCCGATTTAATACGATCAACCATCTCTTGCTTGCTTACTACTTCTTTTCCTGGACGGTGTCCACAGCGCTTTGCTCCTACTTGATCTTCGATGTGTAAGGCTGCTGCTCCTGCTTTTATTAATGACTTTACTGTTCTTGCTACGTTAAATGCCGACGGACCAAATCCAGTGTCAACATCTACCATTAACGGTAAATCACATATATTGGTAATGCGTTGTACATCGATTAAAACGTCTTCTAATGTAGTAATTCCTAAATCTGGTACGCCTAATGATCCCGCAGCAACACCTCCTCCTGATAAATAAATAGCATTAAATCCTGCTTGTTGTGCCAGTAGAGCGTGGTTCGCATTGATAGCGCCAACAATTTGGAGGGGACTTTCCTTCTGCATCGCCTCCCTAAAAAGTAATCCGGGAGATTTGAAATTGTTTGTTTTGTTCATTCTTATGGTTGTTAATATTCTAAATCTTATATATAAATATCCTGCTCCTAGTTCGGTGAATCTTTGAAAGGCTAAATAGCACTGCCCTCATAGCCTCAACCGCAGACAAACTACTTATATTTGATAAATATATGAATATTTTTATTGAAAACTTTTTTATATCTAAATTTCCATAAAATAAAATCAGTCAAACAAAAGTTAAATACTGTCGAATAGACAAAACACAGGTTAAATTAACCCTTTATTAAGAAGAAATGACAAGCTACAAGAGCTAAAATTGCGGATTTCTAATAAAATTATTTTTTGTACAGAGACAAAATCTTTCAAAAAAAGCTAGGATTCAACTAAAATCAAGGCTACTCACTTTCACGCTACGTTTAGAATTCCAGTATTTGCAAGACTTTCGCTTTAGGTCTATGCGCTACCCCAGCTGTTTTTTGGTTGTTTCAATATACTGATTTTTAAGTTACTGTAGGTGTTTTTGCTGAAAAAATACTGTTGTTTTTTTCGCTCTATGGACTTCTTGCGAACTACACAAAGAAATAAAAGCAGAACATCCCTCTCTGCTCAGCCAAAGTACGGCGCTAAAAAAAAGGAGGAATTCCCTCCTCCTTCACGCGCTAATTTAGTTTTAGTAACACTTAAACATAAAAAACAAAAGCACCTGTAAATCAGGTGCTTTTGTTTTTTATGTCTCAATCTTATTTCACAAGAAAGATTCCCTTTTCTGTGATGGTGATTTTCTTTTCTTTATACAAACCTCCAATTGCCTTTTTAAACATCTTTTTACTCATGTTTAAGACTGTTTTAATGTCTTCGGGATGACTATTGTCCGAAAGGCCTAAAAATCCGTTGTTCTCTTCTAATGCGGCTAAAACCTGTTCTGCCCCATCGGCAATTGCCTCTACTCCAACTCTCGTTCTTGAAACGTCAATTTTTCCATCAGGACGAATGTTCTTAATAAAACCAACAATGCGATCTCCTGTTCTCAAATCTTCGAAAACTTCATTCTTATACATCAATCCCTTGTGCTTCTCGTTCACTATAACGTTTATTCCCAAATCCGTAATATGAGAAACCACCAACTCAACCTCTTCTCCAACAGCAACTGTAATTTCGTCATTGTTCAAAAACTGATTTAATCGACTTGAGCCTACTAAACGATTGGTTTTCTCATCAAGGTGCATATAGACCAAATAGTAATTTCCCTCCTTCATCGGACGCGCTTGCTCTGCAAAAGGAACAAATAAATCCTTTTCTAATCCCATGTCTAAAAAAGCACCAAATTTATTGGTAAAGCTCACTTTTAAAAGGGCAAACTCATTAATGTAAATATAGGGCTCTAAGGTCGTAGCTACAGGTCTTTCCTCCTGATCTAAATAAACAAAAACTACAATCTCATCTCCTACTTCAATATTTTTTGGTACGTATTTATTCGGCAAAAGAATATCGGTTTCGCCATCGGTTAAATATAAACCAATGCTCGTTTTCCTTGCTACTTTTAACGTATTGTCATTTCCAATGTTAATCATAAACGATTATTTTTACTAGTATTTAAATTCTAGATCGAAGATTTCTTTCATATACTGCATGGCAGGATTTAGCTCTATAAAACGAACTAATTTATCTTCTTTATCTAGTACTCTTTTTTGAATTTTTACTTCTTCATTAACGATGATCTCAATTTCTAAATCATAGTTACTCAGTTTTTTACGTAGGTAATTGACTAAGTCAAACTTATTTTCATCGAAACTCAACTTAGAACCTTCATTTGGCATTTCCAGCGAAACAGTAGTTCCCTTAATCACTGGAGGAACCATTCCCATTAATGAAGCCATTAACATGAATCCAGAACGTGCCAACTTATCCGCGTATTTCGTCCATTCGTCCATGAATTGCTCTGCTGTAAAGGGGTCTTTGGGTAAATCGTCTGGGTTAATCACCTTTTTTTCTAAAGAGGATTCCATTTCTTTACGTGCACGAATACTCGAAAGAGACAAGGCGGATACTTTTCGCTCAACAGGAGGTGTTGTTGCTTTTTCTGACTCCGACGCTGAGACTGTCTTTGCCGTAAAAACAGCTTCTGTTTCAGTCTCCGTTGGAGCAACAGCAGGAGAAGCCGTTGCTTCTTGCTCTACTGCACCAAACAAGGTCTGTGGGGAATCATCCTCCTGAGGTGCTTCTACCACGGGTGCCATCACCTCTTCTTGTTGAATAGACACGGGCTGTTCTACGATAGCTTGAGTTTCGGGTACTTCAACAACAGCATTTAAATCTACTGTACGTAAAGCTTGAGCGGGAATTATGAAAGATTTATCTTTTTTTTTTCGCCTTCATAAGATAAAGACGCCAATTTCATTAAACACAACTCAACTAATAATCGCTGATTCTGACTTGCCTTAAATTTCAAATCTGCTTCATTAGCTAAGTCAATGGCTTCCAATAATAACCCTACACTTGCTTTTTTTGCCTGTTCGTCAAACAATTGTCTACCGTGTTCCCCAACTTCTAAAAGAGCAGCCGTCTCTGGCGTTTTACAAACCATTAGGTTTCTAAAATGAGAAGCTAAGCCTGCAATAAAATGTTGTGCGTCAAACCCTTTAGCTAAAATAGCATCAAAAGAAGTTAACAAAGCTGGGATATTATTCGATAAAATTAAATCCGTTACGCGAATGTAATACTCAAAATCAAGTACATTTAAATTTTCTGCAACAGCTTGTCTGGTTAAATTTTTTCCACAGTACGAAACCACACGATCAAAGATAGACAAAGCATCGCGCATGGCACCATCTGCTTTTTGTGCAATAATACGCAACGCATCACGCTCGTAAGTAATGCCTTGGCTATTCGCTACTAAAGCTAAATGATCCGCTGCATCAGCTATTGTAATTCTCTTAAAATCAAATATTTGACAACGCGATAGTATCGTTGGTATAATCTTGTGCTTTTCTGTTGTCGCCAAGATAAAAATAGCATGACGCGGTGGCTCTTCTAATGTTTTCAAAAAGGCATTAAAAGCCGCAGTCGATAACATGTGAACCTCGTCAATGATATACACTTTGTATTTACCTGTCTGTGGAGGTATGCGTACTTGATCAATCAAGTTTCGAATGTCATCCACAGAGTTATTCGAAGCCGCATCCAATTCAAAGACATTAAACGTAAAATCTTCTGTAGGATCATCATACCCCACTTGATTAATTTTACGGGCTAAAATACGCGCACAAGTTGTTTTTCCAACTCCTCTAGGTCCTGTAAACAATAAAGCCTGTGCCAAGTGATTGCTCTCAATAGCATTCACTAAGGTATTAGTAATGGCTTGTTGTCCTACAACTTCTTGAAAAGTTTGCGGTCTATATTTTCTTGCTGATACGATAAATTGTTCCATAAAATCACTATTAATGCAAAGGTAGCTTAATTTTTAGAAAGCCAAAACTATTCCCTTAATTCAATTGGAAAAAACTCCTGGTCGCTAATCTTGAGCTTCCACATTTTTCGCAAGGCATTGAAATCAATCTTTTCTTTTCCTTGACTGAAATCTAGCTGATAGGTGTAAAATAAAAACTGTAGCTGTGTTTCGATATAAAAATCTTGTAAATCACTATCGGGATGATACTCTGATTTTAAATCTAAACTAAATGTCTTGGCTGTTGTATTGGACCAAAAAGCCGTCCATCCACTCCTAAATTCTTTGATCAAAGCAAATGTGGTCTCCCCTGTCTCACGGTGAATCAATTTCAATAAAATCTTTCCATCCTTGCGAGATAATTTTTTTATCCGCTCCTTAAATTGACTTTCTAAGTACTTTTGTGAGCCTTTGATGTATTGTCTTTTTTGTTTTTTCGTTTCTAATTTCTCTAAGTTCTCATTTAAGATCATCAGATTCTCCGCCGTAGCTCGGGCATAGGGATATACTCTTCGAATGCGGTTGCGCAAGATATTCATATCCTGTCGGTAGCGCTCTTCTTTTTCATTGGTCCCAATGTATATTTCTGGAATACTGTATTTTAGCGTATCATCTTCCATTTCAATACTCGGCACAAGCGGCGGAACAGGCTTTAAGTCTGTCTCCTGTGCATAAACAGAAGGTACTGTCCAAAAAACCAAAAAATAGAAACAAAGCTTTTTCATGTGTTAAAAATATAACCAAATGTAAAGAATTAGATTGAGTATTCCCTAGCGAATGAGTACATTCGTATAAAAAATTATTATGGATAAAAATACAATAGTAAATCAGAACTCCCTTGACTTTTTAGCTTCGTATTTAAATAATGCTTCCCCAACAGGACATGAATACCAAGGACAAAAGCTGTGGATGGACTACTTGCGTCCTTATGTTGATTCTTTTATTACTGATACGTATGGCAATGCGGTTGGGGTTATTAATCCCGATGCCCCCTACAAAGTGGTTATTGAAGGGCATGCAGATGAGATCTCTTGGTATGTAAAATACATCACAGAAGACGGTTTTATTCACGTTGTACGCAACGGTGGTAGTGATCATATGATTGCTCCTTCAAAACGCGTAAATATTCATACACCTAAAGGAATTGTTGAAGGTGTATTCGGATGGCCAGCAATTCACATCCGCAATAGAGCAGGAAAAGAAGAAGCTCCAAAAATAGAGACAAACTTTATTGATGTAGGTTGTGACAGTAAACAAGAAGTACTCGATTTGGGAATTCATATTGGCTGTGTGATCACCTATCCGGATACTTTTACTGTTTTAAACCATAAACGATGGGTTTGTCGAGCGCTAGACAATCGCATTGGCGGATTTATGATCGCTGAAGTTGCTCGTTTACTTAAAGAAAACAACAAAGAATTGCCTTTTGGCTTATATATCGTCAACGCTGTTCAAGAAGAGGTCGGCTTACGTGGGGCTGAAATGATTACGCAAAGAATAAAACCCAATGTTGCTATTGTAACGGATGTTTGTCACGATTCTAATACTCCAATGGTCGATAAAAATATTGAAGGGGATAATACCATCGGCAAAGGACCTGTTGTCGCGTATGCACCTGCTGTACAGAACAACTTACGCGCCTTGATTGAAAAAACCGCAACGGAACAACAGATCCCCTTTCAACGCAATGCCTTATCCCGCATAACAGGAACCGATACGGATGCCTTCGCCTATAGCAATGGTGGCGTTGCTTCTGCCCTCATCTCATTGCCTTTGCGCTATATGCACACCACAGTGGAAATGATACACAGAGATGATGTTGAACATACGATTCAATTAATCTACAATACTTTACTGAAAATTGAAAACGGAGAAACGTTTTCTTATTTTTAACTGTTAACTGTTAACAGTTAACGGTTAACTGTTAACAGTTGACAGAAAATTATCAATCATAGATAAACCATTCCTTTGTAGGAGTGGTTTTTTTTGCTCTTTGTTTTTTGCTCTTTGCTCTTTGTTTTTTGCTCTTTGCTCGTTGTTCTTTGCTCTTTGTTCTTTGCTCTTTGTTCTTTGCTCGTTGTTCTTTGCTCGTTGTTCTTTGCTCGTTGTTCTTTGCTCGTTGTTCTTTGCTCTTTGCTCGTTGCTCGTTGTTCTTTGCTCGTTGTTCTTTGCTCGTTGTTCTTTGCTCGTTGTTCTTTGCTCGTTGTTCTTTGCTCGTTGTTCTTTGCTCTTTGCTCTTTGCTCGTTGTTCTTTGTTCTTTGTTCTTTGTTCTTTGCTCTTTGCTCTTTGCTCTTTGTTCTTTGCTCTTTGTTCGTTGTTCTTTGTTCGTTGTTCTTTGCTCGTTGTAATGTTGTGAATTGGAAAGAAGAGAGAAGAGAGAGGAAAGGTTCTCTGGGAAGAACAAACTCACAAACCTCACAAAAAAAACAGTACTTTTGCAAATTCAAAATTTTTAAATACATGCCAAAACAAAATAAAAACAACTTCTTCTTTCTCGTATACTTAACGGGATTGAGTATCATTGGATTTTTAGCAACCGATATGTATCTGCCTGCTTTTGAACAAATGCGTGTAGATTTAGATACAACCAAAAGTAGTATTAGTGCAACTCTAAGTTTATTTCTTGCGGGATATGCGATTGCACAATTATTATAGGGACCGGTTTCAGACAAAGTAGGAAAACCAAAAACAATTTTAATAGGGCTGTGTATTTTTACACTCTCTTCCTTAGCGATTTATTTTACTTCTAATGTAACTGCATTCTTAATTTTGCGTTTAATACAAGCAGTTGGTGTTTGTGCTGCTGCGGTTAGCTGGCAAGCCTTAGTGATCGAGCGTTATCCCAAAGAAGAAACGAATCGCGTTTTTGCTACGATTATGCCTTTGGTTGCGCTATCACCTGCCTTAGCTCCCTTGTTAGGGGTTTACCTATTAGAGCATTTTGGTTGGCGTTCAATCTTTATCACGTTGGCATTTATAGCGATGGCACTCATGCTTTACACTTTTACGATTCAAAAAAAATCAACTGTCAAAGTGCATCAAGATGAGGAATCTCCGGTGCTAGAACGTATTTCTTATTGGACCTTATTACAATCTAAAGCCTATGTAGGTAATGTGATGATTTATGCGTTTTGTTCAGCTGCTTTCTTTGCTTGGTTAACAGGATCTCCTTTCTTTTTAAAGGAAATGGGCTATAGCGAGGGAGAGATTGGCTTTAGTTTTGTACCACAAACCATTGCTTTTTTGATTGGTGGTTTTGGTTATCGAACCTTATCCTCTAAAGTTGAAGGGACGAAGCTAGTAGCCTATTTTGTGACGTTATTTTCTATAGCTATTGCAGTTACAGCAGCACTAGCCATCTTCACAACGCCTACGCTAACGAGTTTGCTTATTCCTTTTTGTTTTATGGCTTTAGCCAATGGAGCTTGCTACCCTATCGTTGTTGCTGAAGCTTTAAAGTTATTTCCAAAAAATGCTGGAAAAGCAGCCGCTTTACAAAATACCATTCAATTGGGTATGTGTTTTATTGCTAGCGCCCTAGTTTCGCTATTTTCAAAAGACGCCTTGTTTTCAACTGCTCTAGTTATGGTAGGAACTATTCCATTTGCCTTTTGGGCGTATTCTTGGACGAAAAAAACAAAGTAAAAAGTTTAATCTATACAAAAAAAAGGCATTTCGAACTCGAAATGCCCTTTGTGTTTTCTATTACTTCTTCTTTAGTAGTTTAAAAATTGCTAATAAACCTGGGCCTAATAACAATAAAAATATAGGGTTGTATTTACTTGTTACAAAGGCATAAATCAATACAAAAACTACTATTCCTCCTATAATTATAACAACTTTATTCATTCCATACCCATAAAGAATACCTCAAAGTCGAAAAATAAACACCTAATAGCACCTTTGCTTCATCAGTATATTCTTTTTTAGTGAGTTCCTTAGATTCAAAACCAATGATACAATCTATTGCTTTCTCCTTAACGGATAATGAACCTAATTCCTTAAAGAATTCTATATACTTTTGTTGGTCTATTTCTTTTGGCAACTTTTTTAAAGTATACGCAATTACATCGGCGTGTGAATCTTCTTTTAAGCTTCTAATATCTTCTTTTATTTGATTCAAAGAAATTAGATTTTGCTCAGTAAAACCATATTGATCTTTGTTTTTCTCTAAGAAATTGAAATAGACTTCTTCATTATAGATAGTATATTTTTCTATATAGTCAAGTACTACTTGATTGTGAATAAAACCTACTTTATCCACATAATTTTCACTTACAATCATGTCTTCCCTAAATGAGTAATCGTCATTTAAAGAAACAGAATAACTATTTGCATAGGCAATAGAAGCCCCTTCACCTCCAATAACTGCACCTAATGCAACTGCCCCAGCGGCAATTGGCGCAGCAGGTGTCCACCCAAACCATCCAGCAACACTAGCAACAGATCCTGCTCCACCCAAAGCACCAGCAGCATCAACAAACGCGGTATTCCAAAATCCACTACCGTAAACATCATAATTTTGAATTGAATCAAAATCAGACTTCTTATCCTCTGATTCGCAAGAAAAGAAAACAAAAGATAAACTCAAAAAAAATAATAATTTACTCATAATACATTGTTTTTAGTAAAAATCTTATTCCTTTAAATAAAGAATAGAAAACTACAATTTTTAGCACAAAAACAATACCAATATGCTAATTCGCAGCGTTTTTATAGTCTTTAATTATGTGACAATCAATAACATAAAAACAACTTAACACCAATGTCTATTAATAAAAAAAGACTCAACTAAAAAGTTAAGTCTTTATAATTATAATTAAATTTTATTTTTTTAACAGAAAATTACTCAATCAAAAAGCGAATATCTTTATTAAATTTTTTGTCCACCACCAAAATAGCACAGGGATATACCGCTTGCGCCAACTCTTTTTCTTCTTCTTCTACACAATATGTCAATTCAATAAAATCATCCTTTTCCTTTAAACTGGTAATGGAAAAAGAGGTTTCTAACGTACTGGGAATACCCACCAAAGCAAGTACGAATGATGTAGAAAAATCCACCTCTTCTCCGAGTTTGGTGTGCTTACTTGAGTCAAATAAGCGATCAAAATGTGCCTTTGTAGTTATCTTAACGTGCTGAACTCCATTAGTTTTTACTTCTTTCTTGAGCTTGTAATTTTTGTTCTCTGTAAAGGGAACTTCCGTTACTTTATATAATTTTATCTCCTCTGTTTGCTCGACAGGGGCCGTTTTATTCATCTCCTTCTTCTTGCCTTCTGTGCACTGTACGAGTACAAAGGCTAGAGCCATTATCCAAATATAATTTTTCCTTTTCATTTCTTTTTTTATAGCTATAACGCATCAACTAGAGTAAAACGTATATATAACTTTTACTTTTAATTATGTTAACAAATGTAAGGATAATTATTTCTGAATCAGCTTTGGAATTGATTTTTTACACAAAGACGAATAATAAACAATAAAATTTACTAATAAATACAAAAATAACAAATATTTTTTAATATTATATTACTTTATCTTTTTAAAAGACAAAAAGAAGGAAGAGCGCTACTAGAGGAAAAAGAATACTTTTAGCTTTTAAAAAGCTATTAGCCCTACGCGAATGGCGAGGCAACGAGGCATAAAAAAAACTCGAAACCAAGGTTTCGAGTTTTTTTATACTATTTGAAATCTAATTAAGCATTAGATACATCTACTGTCGTTTCAGCTGCAATGCGTTTATACGTTCCGTTTTCTAATTTCTCGCGGATTGCTTCATAAGCAGCTAATGTTTCTTGAATATCTTCCATGGTATGTGTAGCCGTAGGAATCATTCTCAACAAGATAATTCCTTTTGGAATTACTGGATATACAACGATTGACAAGAAAATATTGTAGTTCTCACGTAAATCATTTACCATCACCATAGCTTCTGGAATACTACCTTCTAAGTAAACAGGGGTAACACACGTATTCGTATCACCAATATTGAAACCTCTGTCTTTTAATCCATTTTGCAACGCATCCACATTCTCCCATAGTTTTGCTTTAAGAGAAGGTTGTGTACGCAATAGTTCTAAACGCTTCAATGCTCCTTTCGTGAAAATCATTGGCAATGATTTAGCGAACATCTGTGAACGTAAGTTGTATTTTAAATAATCGATAATATCTTTATCAGCAGCAACAAATGCCCCTATACTAGCCATTGATTTTGCAAACGTAGAGAAGTAAACATCAATACCATCTTGACATCCTTGCTCTTCTCCTGCTCCAGCTCCCGTTGCTCCCAACGTACCGAAACCATGTGCATCATCTACTAGTAATCTAAAGTTATATTTCTCTTTTAACGCAACGATTTCTTTTAATTTTCCTTGCTGTCCACGCATTCCAAACACCCCTTCTGTGATAACCAAAATACCGCCACCTGTTGTTTCAGCCATTTTAGTTGCACGCTCTAAGTTCTTTTCAAAACTTTCGATGTCGTTGTGTTTATACGTAAAGCGTTTCCCCATATGCAAACGCACTCCATCAATAATACAAGCATGCGAATCAACATCGTAAACAATTACGTCATTCTTTGTTACTAATGCGTCAATAATAGACACCATTCCTTGGTAACCGAAGTTTAACAAATAAGCAGCTTCCTTTTGAACAAATGCAGCTAACTCATCTTGAAGTTGTTCGTGCACCGTAGTATGCCCAGACATCATACGAGCTCCCATTGGGTAAGCTGCACCATATTCTGCGGCTGCCTCAGCATCTACCTTTCTTACTTCTGGATGATTTGACAACCCTAAGTAATCATTGATACTCCAGTTGATTACTTCTTTTCCATGAAACATCATACGATTTGATAAAGGTCCTTCTAGTTTAGGAAAAACATAATATCCTTCAGCTTGAGACGCCCATTTTCCTAAAGGTCCTTTATTCTTCTGTATTCTGTCAAATAAATCATTTACCATAATATAACTATGTTTAAAAAAACAATTGCAAAATTACTCATATTTTGTATGCTTTCATAATAAATAAGAGAGAATTTCTCTATTTACCGATTAAATTCTATTTGTTTTTTTTCAAAAACAGGTAGAATTATTTAATATACAAATTAAAAAAATAGTTTTTACTCTCATAATTTGAGGGCAAAAATTATGAAATAAATAAAAACCTCTCAATTTGAGAGGTTTTTATCTTATTATTAATACAGTTTTGGAAACTTTGTTGGATTTACTTCATGCATAATAGCGTATACTTTTTCGTATACATCTTCTGCTGATGGCTTACTGAAATAGTCTCCATCCGTTCCATACGCTGGTCTGTGTTCTTTTGAAGTAAGTGTTTGCGGTTCGCTATCTAAATAACGATATCCTTTTTGAACTTCTAACACTTGTTGCAATAGATATGCTGATGCTCCACCAGGAACGTCTTCATCTACCACCAATAAGCGATTGGTTTTCGCTAAACTCTTCACTACATCGTGTTGGATGTCAAACGGCAATAGGGTTTGCGCATCGATAATTTCAACGTCAATACCTACTTCCATCAATTCCTTTGCTGCTTGTTCTACAATGCGCAAAGTAGATCCATAGGATAAAATCGTTAGGTCTGCCCCTTCTTTAATCGTTTCTACAACACCGATGGCTGTTTTAAATTGCCCAATATTGTTAGGCATTTTTTCTTTCAATCGATACCCGTTTAAGCACTCAATTAACAAAGCAGGTTCATCGCTTTCTAATAGGGTATTATAAAATCCAGCGGCTTTTGTCATGTTTCTAGGTACTAGAACGTGCATTCCACGGATTGCGTTGATAATCATCCCCATTGGAGATCCTGAATGCCAAATCCCTTCCAAACGGTGCCCACGCGTACGCACAATCAAAGGCGCTTTTTGACGACCTACTGTTCTATATTGTAAAGTTGCCAAGTCATCACTCATAATTTGAATCGCATACAACAAATAGTCTAAGTATTGGATCTCAGCAATCGGGCGTAAACCACGCATCGCCATTCCTATTCCTTGTCCTAAGATCGTTGCTTCGCGAATTCCTGTATCTGTTACGCGTTCTTCTCCGTGTTTTTCTTGTAATCCTTCTAACCCCTGGTTAACGTCTCCAATATTTCCTGAATCTTCTCCAAAAACTGTTACATTTTTGTGATTCGCCAAGATATAATCAAAGTTATCGCGTAAAATTACACGCGCATCTACTTCTTCTGCATCTGCATCATAACTAGGCGCGACTTCTTGAATGTGTTCTGCTTTTTGATCTGAAACTGAAAATAAATGGGAGCTGTATTTAGGTTGTACAGCTGCGTAATATTTCTCGATAAATTGAAGTAGCAGGTCTTTACCTCCCTCTTGTACGATCAAACGCAATACTTTACGTGCTGCAATTAAAACATCACGGCGAATAGGCTCTTTTAACCCTTGTAAGTCTGCTATGTGCTTTTCGATAAATACTTTATTCGGACTCTGAGCAGCAATTTGCTGTAAAACAGCTACTAATTCATTGCGCTCTGCAATAATAGGATCTAAGTAATTTTTCCAAGCCTCTTTTTTACCGTCCAATACTTGTTTTTTCAAGTCTTTATCAAGTACGTCTAACTCTTCGGCAGTAGCGATATTGGCTTCAATCATCCAATTTCTCATTTGCAAGATACAATCTTGTTCTGCCTCCCAAGCTAAGCGCTCTTTGCTTTTGTAGCGCTCATGTGATCCCGATGTGGAGTGTCCTTGGGGTTGTGTTAATTCCTGTACGTGAATCAATACCGGAACGTGCTCTTCTCTAGCGATTTGAGCTGCTTTCGCATAGGTTTCTACTAAAGCAGGGTAATCCCACCCTTTGACGCGTAGAATTTCATATCCGTTCCCATGCTCATCGCGTTGGAATCCTTTTAATATCTCAGAAATATTTTCTTTTGTTGTTTGGTATCTCGCGTGTACTGAAATCCCATATTGGTCATCCCAAACGCTCATTACCATCGGCACTTGTAGTACACCAGCAGCATTGATTGTTTCGAAAAACAAGCCTTCTGATGTAGAAGCATTTCCAATTGTTCCCCAAGCTACCTCATTTCCACTAACTGAAAACTGTTGGTTTTGATCTGCTTCAGGAATGGCTCTATAGTACTTCGATGCTTGTGCAAGTCCAAGTAAACGAGGCATTTGACCTGCTGTAGGTGAAATATCTCCACTTGAATTTTTTTGTTCCGTTAGTTTCTTCCACTTTCCATTTTCGTCCAAACTGTGCGTAGCAAAGTGCCCACCCATTTGACGTCCACCTGACATAGGGTCATTTTCAATATTGGCATCACCGAATAAACCAGCAAAAAACTGTTGGATATTTAACTGACCAATTGCCATCATGAAGGTCTGATCACGGTAATATCCGGATCTAAAATCTCCATTCTGAAAAGCTTTAGCCATAGCTAATTGTGGTACCTCTTTTCCATCTCCAAATATCCCAAACTTAGCCTTACCCGTTAAAACTTCACGACGACCTAGTAAACTACATTCTCTACTGATCTTTGCAATTGTATAATCTTGAATAACCTCTTTCTTAAAATCTTCAAAAGAAAGTGCTGTGTTTTTTTTATTTTGACTCATCGCGTAATCTAATATTTTACAGGATACGAATATAAAATAATCCAAACAAAAAAGCTAATTTATAGCAAAGGATTATTGCGAATTCCAACACTGTTCTTTTAGATTTTACGAACTAAAAGCACAAAAAAAATAAGAATATAAAAATCATATCTTAAAAAAAAGCTTTTGATTACTAAATCCTCAATATAGCAAAAGTAAAAAAGCCTTTGTTGATTTAAACAAAGGCTTTTTTTATTTTATTCGATAACGGTTAACAGGGTTTCCAATGAAAATCTCACTTTCTTCATCGGCATCAACCAATCGTTTTCTGGATCTCTCTCCCCTAGTGCTAAAATGGTTACACTCTTAAGTCCTTTTTTATCTAGCCCTAAGAAGGCATCCAACTGATCATTGTGGAACCCCTCCATTGGAGAAGCGTCAATTTTTAATTCAGCCGCAGCAGCAATAGCCATACCAAAAGCGATATAAGCCTGTCTGGCTGCATGTTGAAATTGTTGCTCTTGTGTTTGACTTTTAAAATTAGCCTTGATGCTGTTCTTAAAATCATTCATCTCTCCTTTTGGCAACGCTCTAATCGCCTCCATATTATCAAATACGGAATCTATTCTTTGGTCCGTATAACTATCCCAAGCCGCAAAAATCAACAAATGCGAACATTCTTTGATCTGCATCTGATTCATTGCTATTGGAAATAACTGCTCCTTTACTTCTTGATTTTTAATTAAAACCATTTCGAAAGGCTGCAATCCAGAAGATGTTGGCGCTAAACGAGCAGCTTCTACAATCTGCATTACTTTGCCTTCGTCTAATTTGACTGCACTGTTATAGCGTTTCGTAGCATAACGCCACTTTAAATTATCTACTAATGTCATCGCTTTACTTTTTAAATTTTAGACAAAAATGCTTCTACATTCGCTTCAATTCTTTGATTGATATTCGAAACATCTGCTTTTACAAAAGACTCTCCTAAAATATGTTCATACAACTCGATGTAGCGCTCTGAAATCGTTTGAATGTATTCATCTGTCATTTCTGGCACCTGCTGCCCCTCTTTTCCTTGGAAACCGTGACTAATTAACCATTGACGCACAAACTCTTTAGACAATTGCTTTTGAGGTTCTTCTTTTGCTTGGCGCTCTTCATACCCTTCTGCATAGAAATAACGCGAAGAATCTGGGGTGTGAATCTCATCAATCAACACAATTTTTCCGTCTTTGGTCTTTCCAAATTCGTATTTTGTATCCACGAGAATCAACCCTCTTTGCGCAGCAATTTCACTTCCTCTTTGATATAAGGCTCTAGTGTACTGTTCGAGAACAAGGTAATCTTCTTCTGAAACAATACCACGTGCTAAAATATCTTCTCTGGAAATATCCTCATCGTGCAACCCTAAATCTTCCTTCGTTGAAGGGGTGATAATTGGTTGCGGCAATTTGTCGTTTTCTTTTAATCCTTCAGGCAGCTCAACACCACACAATACTCGTTTTCCCTCTTTGTATTCTCTAGCTGCATGTCCTGCTAAATAGCCTCGAATCACCATTTCTACCTTAAAAGGTTCGCATATATGTCCTACTGCAACATTGGGATCAGGACTCGCAATCAGCCAGTTTGGAACAATATCCGCTGTCATTTGCATGAATCGCGTTGCAATTTGATTCAATATTTGTCCTTTGTACGGAATCCCCTTAGGCATAATCACGTCAAAAGCAGATAAGCGATCCGTTGCTACCATAACTAAAACTTGGTCTGCAATGGTGTAAACTTCTCTTACTTTTCCGTGGTACACGCTTTTTTGGTTTGGAAATTTAAAATTAGTCTGTGTGATTGTGTTACTCATATATGTATGTTGTGTAGTTCTTTCTTTTTAGTACGCTAATAAATCTAATAGCGCTGCTTCAAATCTACCTTTTGGCAAATATTGATCTTCTAAAGCTTTCACAAATGGGATGGCTGTTTCGATACTTCCCACGCGTTTTACTGGTGCGTCTAAGTGTTCAAAACAGTTTTCCATAATCATTGCTGATAGGTCACTTGCAATACCTCCAAATAGAGTGTCTTCTTGCAAAATTATAACTTTATTTGTTTTCTTTACTGATTTATATACAGTTTCTGTATCTAATGGTTGTAAAGTACGCAAGTCAATTAAATCTGCTTGGATCTCTGGGTGTTTCTCCAACGTTTCTAAAGCCCAGTGTACCCCTGCTCCGAAAGATACAATCGTCACATCTGATCCTTCTTTTACTAAAGCCGCTTGACCAAATGGAATCGTATAGTAGTTACTCGGTACATCTTGGTAAATACTTCTGTACAATTGTTTGTGTTCAAAGAAAATAACCGGGTTAGGATCGTTAATTGCAGTATTCATCAATCCTTTTGCATCAGCTGGAAATGCAGGATAAACCACTTTTAATCCTGGTGTTTTTGTAAACCACGCTTCATTGGTTTGCGAGTGGAATGGTCCCGCTTGTGTTCCACCACCACATGGCATACGCACCACTACATCGGCTTTTTCATTCCAACGGTAATGTACTTTTGCTAAATAGTTTACAATGGGGTTGAATCCTGTCGAAACGAAATCGGCAAATTGCATTTCCATAATCGCTTTTCCTCCATTGATGGAATATCCCATGGCAGCAGAAACGATTGAACTCTCACAAATTGGCGTATTGCGAATGCGTCCTTTACCAAATTGTTCTACGAATCCGTCCGTTACTTTAAATGCTCCTCCGTATTCTGCAATATCTTGCCCCATGATGATTAACTCTGGGTGTCTCTCGAACGACTGTTTTAATCCTTCTGAGATTGCGTCAATTAAGCGAATGTTTTTCATCTCCCCACTTGCTTCCACGTGTTCGTAGGTAAATGGCGCGTACATATCGTTTAATTCGGTTTCCAGATTCGCTTGGATCGGCTCCTCTTCTTGGGTGCGTTTCCAATCGGTATCGATTTCTTTTTTGAATGCTGCTCTGATTTCCTCATCTAAGGCATCTGTCAAAACACCGATTTCTTTTAAGTAAGCACGGTAGTTTTCAACCGGATCTTTCTTCTCCCACATATCCATTAGCTCTTGTGGAACGTATTTCGTACCACTCGCCTCTTCGTGTCCTCTTCTTCTAAACGTCAAGAACTCCACCAATACGGGACGTGGGTTTTCGCGCATGGATTTGGCCAAGGCATCAATCTTCGTATATACTTCTAAGATGTCATTTCCATCAATGATATGACTTTCCATGCCATATCCAATACCGCGATCAGCTAAGTTTTCACAACGATATTGTTCGTTTGTTGGGGTTGATAAACCATACCCATTATTCTCAATAACGAATAACACAGGTAAGTCCCAAACGGAAGCTACGTTTAATGCTTCGTGAAAATCTCCTTCAGAAGTTGCCCCTTCTCCTGTAAATACAGCGGTAATTTTCTTTTCTTCACGCAATTTATGTGCTAAGGCAATTCCGTCTGCCACACCTAATTGTGGACCTAAATGCGAAATCATCCCTACGATATTAAACTCTTGTGTACCGAAGTGGAACGAGCGATCTCTCCCTTTTGTAAAACCTTCACCTTTTCCTTGCCATTGTGAAAACAAACGGTACAACGGAATATCTCTAGAGGTGAAAACACTTAAATTACGATGCATAGGCAACACATACTCATCGTTCTCTAAAGCAGCTACAATACCAACCGATATTGCTTCTTGCCCAATTCCAGAAAACCATTTCGACACTTTTCCTTGACGGATTAAAATAAGCATCTTTTCTTCAATCATTCTTGGTTTCAATAGCCTTTTATACAGCTCAACTAGGGTTTGATCTGATAGGTCTCTTCGGTTATAATCTATATGTTTCATAATTGGTTTTAAAGGGCACTAAAATAAGGCTTAAATAGCAACTCTACAAACTAATTTACACAACATTTAGGCAAGATTTTTTTACTTCTTTTCTCCTTGTTCGCTTTTGTCAACTTGTAGGTGTTTCTCTCTCGGACTCCTCCACTTCTATCTTTAGCGAAAAATCTGATTCTTATACTTTTAAGCACTAAAAATTCATTCTTTCTATTAAAATTCGTATCTTGGGAAATTGAATGTTAAACTTTAATTTTTTATTATGGGAAAAGGAGATTTAAAAACACGAAGAGGTAAGATAGTAAATAAATCATATGGTCGTAAAAGACCGAGAAAGGCTAACAAACCTACTTCCTCTAAAGCATAAGCTGCACATAAAACAAAGCGGATGTCTCCAAAAAGACATCCGCTTTGTTTTTTATGGTTCTTGTGCCCCCCCGATGGCGCGGATTTAAGGTGAAAGTACGCGCGATTGAGGGTAGTATTCCCACGCATAATAGTTATTTTAAAGCACACTGTTTTACCGTTTTATATAGGTTGTGGTCTTTTTATCTCCCTTCTTCTCAATTAACTCATCTTCAACAGCTTTTTTTAAATCTCGACTTGCCGTTGCTGAGGATATGTCTTTAAAAAAGCTTAAATATTCCTTTCGCGTAAATTCTTTTTTATTACTTTCTAGAAACATCGTAATTCGATCTGTCTCTGTCAGCTTCTTACCTGAATTTTCTAATAGTTCCGCTAATGAATGATCGATAATACTCAACATATATTCAATAAACCTAGTTGATTGCCTTTCCTTATCTGATTGAGATAATGCCTTGTAATAGGCCTCTTGATTTTTTGATATTAGAGTCTCGAAAGGCAAAAACTCAAAAACAGCATACTCTTGCATAAGAATTAGTGTTTGCCATAATCGCCCCATTCTACCATTGCCATCCAAAAAAGGATGAATAAATTCCATTTCATAATGGAACACACAACTTTTAATTAGCGTTAATTCCGTTTGATCCTTCAAATACTCAAATAAATCTTTCATTAGAAATGGTACATGATCAAATGGCGGAGCAATGTGTTCCACTTTCGAACCTTTTACAATTCCAACGCCTTGATTTCTGTATTTTCCAGGTTTATCAATTAATTTTTGTAACAGTAATTGATGCGCCTTTAAAAAATCTCTTTCTTTTTCTGGATGTAAGTTGTTTATATTTTTATAAACTTCCAAAGCATTTAAAACTTCCAAAATATCTTTTTCTGGGCCTACTACTCTTTTATTTTCTATTATAGCAGTTATTTGCTCTTCAGTAAGGGTATTTCCTTCAATACGAAGGGAAGAATGAATCGTTTTGATTTGATTTTGTTTTCTTAAAGTAGGATTTGTTTTGATGATATACTTTGCATTAACTGCTCCAATTTTTTCTGAAATGGAAGAAATATACTTTAAGATTGCTGCTGTTATTTCATAAGGTGGCTTCATTGATACTATCATTTGATACTATCACAAAGTTAAACATTTAATCTATCAAGAATGCTCAGTCTTGTAAAATAAGAGAAAAAATAATGGTACAGGTTGCACCTGAGGTTTTGACTAAATTGAACGTAATTAAATCCGCGCGATCGGGTTTTCTTCTTTTATAATTTAGACGCACGGATTGCACCCGAGGCTTTAGCCGAATTGAACGAAGTTAAGTCCGCGCGATCGGGTTCACTTGCGTTCATCTCCCTTATTCGCACCTAACTATTCTTGATAGTCTTTTCCTCTTTCCGTTCAATAACTGTCTATTACTTTCAAAGCAGCGAAAGGCGGTTTGCACCCCTCGCTTGTACAACGATTGTGATAGACCTACTATCATCTCATATACAGCATTGAACATTGTTTCTAACTTTTGTCCATTCACAGCAGACTACGCGCGATCGGTGTTTATGGTTTACTACGTTACTTTTATTCCTCGAACGTCCATCCGATAGGTTTATCTTCAATATCAAAAATATTCAAACCATCTATTATTGTAAACATTGGTTCTTCAGGAAAATTATTAATCCTTAATATGATAATTTTTTCATCGATAACAACATAAAAATACCTGTTATCAGTTGAGTGTATTTTCCATATTAAATTTGTCTCCAATAGTGCGTTTTTATTCATAAATATAATTTTATTTGATTCCAAATTTAGCATTTACATTTTTATTTGGTGTGGTAGATCCTTGAATTATCTTTTCCCATAATTTTTCACCTGAAAAACCTTGCTTAGAATATTTATTTACATAATAACTAAATGGTTGAATTGGGTATATTTTATCAAGCATCTTTGCAGCCTCTCTATCTGCCATCATAGCTCTCGTCTGTGTTTTTAATGCATTTCGTTGTCTATGTAAAGTTATAGCATTTTGCTCCGTTAAAGCAACCGAAGTATTAAGAGACTTAGCTTGATTATTATACCATAATCTGGCTTCCGCATTAGTTAATCCCGATTTAGCAGCACTACTTCTGCTAAATATAGAACCAACTCCCCCCATCACAAAAAACGGAGAGTCTACACCCATTGCTTCTATTCCTTGACTTTGAGCTTGATACTTTATATCACGTTTAAATCCAGGTCCTCTGTCTATAGTGGCTACTTGACCATGTAGAGCAGAGATATTCGTTGTTACTGTTGATTCGGTAGATTGAACAAACTGAACTTCAGTAGTTGTCTCTGGCGCATAAGGAGCTGGAGTATCTAAGTTAACATAAGTCACGTAATCAACAAAATCACCTCCCTTATCACCTGTTTTTATAGGTTCTTGAGCTGCACCTCCTAAAATATTAACCTTATACTCATTATCTAATTCTTCCGCACTCATCCCCGTAGGATCCACCAAATTAATCGGGTTATTGTGTACATAGTGATACGGATTCCATCCTGGGAACTGTTCCGCCAACGGGTCCACATTCATCCATCGACCAATTGCGGCATCATAGTTCCTTGCACCGTAATCGTACAAATTCAATCCTAACTCATCCTGTAATTCAGCACTACGTGCGGTATTTTCACCTAAAGCTAAACGCTTTATTCTCAATAATCATTGTATTGATACTTATATTTTTCTCCAATGGTATTATTCTTCTCGTTATAGCCACGATGTGCCAAGCCAAAAGGATAATAGTTCGTTTCTTCAATGATCTCACCAACATCTATTTTGTCGTTTTTATTCGCATCGGAATACGTTAGGCGGTATTGCCAAGGATTAAAGATAACTAACTTTTGAATTGTAAATAGACTTTGGTAAACGAATACGAAAATACTTCAACAATAAAGTCTTATCCCATATCATGAATACTTACATCCAAAATTTTAAAACTAAACAAGCGTTTGCTAACTAACGCTCAAGCTATTTTATAAAACAAAACCCGTTAATCTTTCGACTAGCGGGTTTTTCGTTTTTTATTTATGCGCACGGATTGCACCCGAGGCTTTAGCCGAATTGAACGAAGTTAAATCCGCGCGATCGGGTACTATCATTTGATACTATAATAAAATTAAAATGCCTTATTACGTATAACTTTCAACTATCTCACAAACCTTGTAAAAATCAGATGCGAATAAAATGTAATTTACACGCTGGAACAAGGATGTTTAATGCACAATTGTATGTAGTTCCTTTGGGGTGTGTCCATAGTGAGTCCATGGTGAGTCCATAGTGCGTCCATTAAAACAGCTGTTTTTAATAGAGGCACTATGGACTCACAATTGATGAACTAAGAAGTTATCCCACAGGACCCTACTACACCCTCCCTTAAACCCCAAAAACAAAAAATTATGGCTAAAATAGACAAAAATGGAAATCTTAGAGGCGCAATAGGCAGCGTCACTACACGCGTATCTAATAATCAGAATATTATACAGCAAAAATGCATACACCCAAAACAGACCGCAAATACAAAAAAAGCAGCACAAGCCTTTGGTTATGCTTCTAAATACAGCAAACTCATTCGCTTCGCTCTTTGTACAATCATTGGTAAAAATCACGACCGCGAACTCTTTCGCCGTTTTACTAGTGCGACGTATAACGCACTAAAAAACAACGTGGAAATACCTTCTAAAGAACGCACCTTCTTCAACACAAATATGCAAAGCCTTGTAGGATTCGACCTCAACAGTCATAGCCCTTTTGCAGATTCTTGTACGTTGCCCATTCAGGTAGTAACGATGAATTGCAACACTGTGGTCCTTATGCTGGATTCTTTTACTGTACAAGATCACTTTGTTTTTCCAAAAAACACAACAGAGGTTCGATTAGATTTTACGCTTATTCCCGTCCTGTTTCCTCATCCATCCTCGACAGAGAGCAAAACATTTTCGATGCACTTTTCAAAAAATGAGGTCATCGATGCTCAAGTTTGGGAAACACCACTCCTTTTACCCCCCTACTTTACTGTAATGATAGCGGAAGTACACTACATACAAAAAGTAAATATGGACAAAACAAGGTGTATCAACAACAGCCTTTTTCATCCCGCTACTATTGTTTATGTACACAACGGTCATATCTACTAGATTATTCCAAATCTTGCTACAGCCACAGATCGGAGGCTAAGTTGTACTAACCCGCAACAATCGAGTATAAAAAAAGGGCTGATCGTTAGATCAACCCTTTTATATTATTATTCTTTATCTTCTAAAACGAGTTTCGACCACAATTGAAAGCTTAAATTTTCCACCAATTGAACGACATCATCGTCAGAACTATTGCTCAAAACAACAATACCTTCTCGTCGTTCTGGACTTAAACTAATAAAATTCGTATATGCTACATCAATCCCTCGATGAAAAAAAAGCGTTTCTTTCGGTCCGAAAAAATTCAAGCGCCATCCCAAACTGATCCAATCCTCAGGTGTAATCATCATTGTGGGCTTTTGCATTAACTCCAATTCTGGATGATGGGGTTTAAAATAAGCTTGTACATATTTTGACAAGTCTTCCACTGTAGAATACCCTTGGGTAGAAGGCAAAAAGACATCAAAGTAGTTTGCTTTTTTATCTAATCCCAACTCGACCTTCCCAATGGATCCCACTACTTTTGTTCGTTTGGGTTTAATGAGATAAGTTGTTTGTAGCCCGTATTGTTCAACGATATGGGTCTGAAATAAACGAGCATAGGGTTGCTGATACACACGTGCTAAAGCATCACCTAAAACGCTAATTCCAAAAATAGAGAAACGCCCTCTCGTATTTAGCGTATCTAAAACAATATCTTCCGCCAAATAATTAGCAATAGAGGCATTGCCCACTGCGCCATATCGATCTTTTTTTGTTTTCTTCTTCCCTTCCATATCCTGTGGGACTAGGGTAATCTTCGGAAAGAAAGGCATCATTGCGCTTCCATTCGCCAAAGCCGAAAAAGAAAAAGACAAAGTATCTTTAAAAGGTTGTGGATAGTAAGCATTGATATCATCCCACAAGTTCACCTTGTTGTCAACCACGGCTTGTGCTAAAATAGTATTGGTAAAGATAGAGGTAAATGTACCCAAGCCAAATAACCCTTTTTTATTATCTAACTCAATAAGTGATTTTCCCTTTTTCTCTATTCCGTAGTATTCGACCTGATCATTTCGGATAATAGCCAAGGCCAATTGTCCTTCTTCCGGTAAATATGCTGCACTATCATAGATAATATCATCGATTGATTTTGCCGATAATTCTTTTCTTAAATCTTCTTGGTTGACATAATCCAAAATTCGGAACCCCACAATATTTGCTTCTTCATCAAAGGCGAAGTTAACAATCGCGGTATCTTTTTCAAATTGGGTTTTAAACAAAGGCGTTTGGTCTTCATTCAAACCATAGTACTCTATATTGACGATAGAACCTAAATTCTGCTTCATTTCGCCAAAAAAGGCTTCAACGGTATTGAAAGGCACTCTACTTTGCAAAGACTCGGAAAAACGATGATAGAATTGATCGTAATTACTGGTATTGTAATCTTCTACAAAAACCCGCATTACTTTTTCGACCTGATCCTGTGCGTGCACCTGCAACAAGCCACCTACTAAACAAAAAAACAAAAGCAAACGCTTTACTATCATATCTTTTTTACTTTATAAAAATTAAAGGTACTCATTTCGAAACGAATCCGTAATACATTTAACAAAACGAAAGCGTTTTTCGCGTTGTATTTAGAGTAAAACCAAATCCTTTTCAAGCATTCCGCTGACTTTTTCTAAACTGTTCTGGCGTTTGATTCGTCGCCTTTTTAAAAATAGTCACAAAGTAAGAAGGATGCTCAAATCCAAGCTCATCGGCTATTTCGCTAATAGAATTAGTCGTATAGCTCAACAAGCGTTTGGCTTCTAAGATAATGTGGCGTTTAATTAAATTACCCGACGTTTGCCCTACTATATTTCGACAGATTTTATTTAAATAATTGGTACTGATATTGAGCATTTCTGCATAATCCGAAGGCATTTTATGGGTTTTAAAATGCTGTTCAATCAACATTTGGTAGCGCTGTATTTTGTCATTTATGGTATTGTGCACTTTTACTGCCTGCACAGGTACATACAAGCGATCAAATTCGATCAACAGTATATTCAAATACGAACGCAAAACCTTCTGAGAGGCTTTTTTCTTGGTTTTAAACTCGTCCAACATTTGTCGAAGTAAAAAAGTCAGCGGGTTTAATTTTTCCTCGGACAAGGTAAAAACGGTGTGATTCACTTCTGTAAAATACGAAAATTGATGAAGCACATTGGTGTTATAGCGCAAAGAGAAAAAATCAGCTGTAAAGCCAATAATAACTCCTCTTGCCTGTTTTGTAAAGGTTATGGTATTAATGCAATTTGGCTTAATAATCAAAAATTGAGACGAGGTAAGACTAAATTTATCTTGATCAATCACCAACATTCCCTCTCCTTCTTCAAGACACAGGATCAAGTAAAAAGCATTGCTGTGTGGGGTAGTTAGTTGGGCGTATTTTTGATTAAAACCTTCGATTGAATCCATCCAAAGGTCATTGAATGGATGGAATAAGCCAATAGTGCAAACGGGTACTTTATTCGCTTGCATACGTTTACTTTTTAATGGTTCAACTTCATGTGAGCAATCTTACTAGCCTAGTATTCCCTTACCTTGTTAGGTAAAAGAAGTGACGCATAGGCCTAAGATTGTTGGTTTTCAAAAATTCACACCTTTTCAGGGGGTTGAAAAACACGAAAAATAAAAGATTGAACAACAAGCGGATTGATTTCCGTTGTATACTGCATGGCATCTGCAGGGATAGCCTGTACTTCCAGTAGGTCAAATGCAATCGACTGAAGAAACAAAGGTTGTATTTCTTTGCTTTTCAGCAATGGAAGCTCCATTTTTTTATCTGAATCCTGCGCTAATTCATCCTGTAAATAACAACTTCCATAACACATAGGAATCGCGTCAAATCGATTGACACATAAATTATCGGAAATGTATTCTTGATTGAGGTAAAATGAAGTAATGATCCAAAAACTCGAGGTATTTTGGTAGAGAAAAGAAAACAATAAGAGCAGTATGATATGTTTTTTCATTTACTCCCTCTTTTCTTTCAACAAAAGTTGAATTTCTTTACTTAATCGATCGACATCGGTTGTACTTGTACCGTCATATACGCCTCGAATGTGCTGTTGTTGATCAATCAACAAAAACCCACCGCTGTGCGCATACCCACCAGGGGCGTTATTTTCTTGATAAGCCTGCATGAAATACCCTTGTGCTAATTGATGCATTACTGCTTCATCTCCATGCAAAAAGTGCCATTTAGCAGCATCGACACCTAGCGATGTACTATAGGCTTTCAATACAGGAATGGAATCGTTTTTAGGATCTATGGTGTGAGAAACAAATACCACCTCTTCCACATCCTTATACTGATCATAGACCCTTTTCATCTCTGTATTCATTTTAGGGCATATGGTCGGACATTGCAAAAAGATGAAATCGGCAATATACACTTTGCCTTTTAACGTCTGATTATTCACGACCAAACTATCTTGGTTGCGCAAACTAAACGCGGGAATCTCATAATACTTTTCTGTCTTTTCACCTGTAGGTGACGTCACGGTGGTATGATTACCTAAATACGGCAATTCTTTGCTCTCTTTCGAACAAGCCACGAAGATAAACAGAAAAGGAATGATTCGCTTCATATTTACAAAAGTACAAAAAATATTATGCATACACAGGTAAAAAACAACATGACCGTACTGGTGCGCGTCTCTGTGTGCTTATTTATTGGTTTTGTATTCAATGAATATATCTCACCTAGTTCATATTGGTTTTCGTGTTCGATGAATATATCTCACCTAGTTGATATTGGTTTTGTATTCAATGAATATATCTCACCTAGTTCATATTGGTTTTCGTGTTCGATGAATATATCTCACCTAG